>CAZFPV010000313.1:0-3032 GCA_964521155.1 uncultured Desulfobulbus sp.
CCTTCAGCGTCAAATGCAACCGTATTGCTGTCCAGCTGCCCCTTGGCCTGCAGCCTGAGCGGGTCGGCATCGATCTTCAGGCTGGTAAACCGCCACCCTTCCTTCTTGCCGCGGCTGCCGGAAAACCGCATCTTCATCCCGGCCAGCGACGGCTCGTCCTTGCCGAGAATCCCGCCCGCGAGCTTGAGTTCTGCAAGGGTTGCCTCGCCGTTCATCTTCACTTCATCCAGCCCCGCGGTCACCAGCTGTACACTGGCGTCAAGGCGGCCCGCGCCCCTGGGCGCGTTCCAGCGAGAGGCAGCCAGGTCGAGGAAGGGAGCGAGTTCCACCCCGCTGATGGTGAGGTCGGCCCTGGAGATGAGGGCATCAAGCATGGTCATCCGGGCCGCGGGCAGATTGACGAAGCCTTCGGCGTGAAAGCGCCCCTGTTCCTTCCCAGACTCGAAATCAAGGACATAATTGACCGTGCCGCCGGCCAGGCTGCCGTGCAGGTTCAGTGCATGGACCAGTTCCCGCCGTTCCTCCTGGCCGCGATCCAAGAAAACCGTGCCCTGATCCACCCGAAGGCGGAGGCTGCATCGCTCCCACCAGGGCTGCGCTCCCCTGGCCATGTCGGCTGGAACGGGTTTGCTCTCGGCCGCGCCGGGCGCCGCATCGGCAACCTGACTCGCCTCTGGATCAGCCACCACGCTGATTACCGGCTGACGGAGCGTGATCTCGCCCAGATAGTTCGGGGCCAGCAGCAGCGCCAGCAAGCCCTTATCGGTGGCCAGGCCGGGGGCCTTCAGGCGGATGCCCTGATCGGGGTACTCGTACAATACATCGGTGCATTCCAGGCCTCGGAACCAGCCCAGCGAACAGGAACGCACCCGGACCTCGCCCGGCAGGGCGCTGTTGATCCTCCCCAGAAGATAGCCCGCCACCGGCGACAGACCCAGCGCTCTCGGCAGCAGGAAAAACAGCGCTGCCGCTCCCGCCAGGATCGCCAGGAATATGGTCCATCGTTTCTTGTTCACACGCGTCCCAAAGTGTTTGGAGATGCGGCCTTGCCCGGGTATCCGGGCTGGCGGTAACGGCCCTCACCATGCCGCGCCCGTCCCCGGTTGTCAATATCGATGTCAGCCACGGGTCAAGCGGTATACCAGGCCTGCCGGCGGCAGCCAAACCGGCGGTCAATGTTCGAATTCATACTTGATGTCGCCGCCGCTCTGGGAAGGTCCGGTTTCGGTTTTAATCGAAAACCCTTTGCCCAGGAGGTAGCGGGTGTTGAAGGTGCCCGATTCGTTGAGCAGGTTCTTGCCGTAGCTGACATAGAACGATGGCGTCAGCCAGCTGCCCAGCACCAGCGAGAGGGCCTCGTCCCCCTGGCCGGTCTCCAGTCGGATGTCGTCGATCCGGGTCAGCTCCTTGACGCCTTGGAGATAGGGCACGACCCCACCCAGTCCCACCATCGAGGCGGCCTCACCGAGAAAGCCGGTCTCCGTGCGGGTCGACCCACCCAGTGAGGTGCTCTCCATCAGCCGGGTGAGGATGGCTGACTGCGCCATGTGGGGCTGGGAGTACAAACTGACCTCAGGCCGGGCGAGACTGCCATCGACCACCATCCCGGCGGTGACGCCGTCCTCCTTCTTCTCGCTGCGCAGCTCGATGCCGGGATTGGTCAGCGGCCCGCCGGCAAAGAGCAGGCGACCGACATCAAAGTTCAGCCGACGGCCGTAGATGGTGAACGAGCCCTCGCGCACGTTCAGGACGCCCTTGCCGACCTGGGGCCGGTTGGGCGCGACCGTCACCTCCAGCTCACCGGTGATGCGGCCGCGCAGGCCTCGGACGTCGACGCGGACGTCGTCGCCTGCCTTCACCTTGACCACGGCGTGCAGGGGCAAGCCGGCGGTGACCGCACGGCTGCCGGCGTCGTCATCGACGACGACCATGTCGCCCGAGGGGGTGATGCCCTCCTCCAGATCAATGGTGGCGATGCGGGCCCGGGCTATCACGACCGTCCCGGCCATCTCGGCCCGGTCCTTCACCATGGCAACGCGGAGGTCCGGCGACAGAGTCAGTTCCAGTCCGGGCAGGTTTGCGGCCTGGGCATTCGTACCGGTCACGGTGAAGCTGGTGGCCTGCCAGTGTTCGGGCTGGGCCAGATCAAGGGTGCTTTCGGCCCGGAGATCGCCCTCGCCGGAACGGGCGCTGGCCGCGAGTCGCAGGCGGCCGGCATCCCCTTGCAGCGTCAAGTGCAGCGGCGAGAGGGTGATGCCGAGCTGGGGAATTTCGGCCTGCCCCTTGTCCAGGTCAATGGCGCCGGCAATGATTGGCGCCACGGCCGATCCGCGCACCGAAACCGAACCCAGAAGCGCGCCGGAAAACACGGCCACCCGATCGGCCAGGGCGGTCAGGGGCGCAAGGTTGTTCCATTGCAGACTGGCGCTGCCGGTCAGGGGATGGGTCAGCAGATCGGTTCCAGGCAGGTGCACCCCCTCCTGGGCCAGTTCCAGATGGAGCCTGCTGCCGTCCAGGAGTTCACTCGCAAGCGCGGCCCGGAGGCGACCGGCGTCAAATGAACCCTGGAGCTGGTTGGTTCGCCACTGCACCTTCTGGGACGTGCCGTCGCCACTCTCTACCTGCATCCGCATGCCACTGGTCGAGGCCTCGAGGCGGCCGCCCAGCAGGCGCGCCTGCTGGCCATTGCCTTCAAGGGTGGCGGCCAGTTGCCCCTCCAGCGACCACTGTTCTCCGCTCGCCTGGGCCAGCAGGGCTAGCGGCAGGCCCTCAACCGTGCTCCGACCCTGCCAGGCCTGGGTCGCCCTGATCCAGGAGCCCTCAACGCAGAGGCTGCCGGCGGGGACGGTGGTCAGGCAAAACGGCTGCATGACCGCCCGGTCTCCGTTCAGGGTGATCGTTGCCGGCCGCTCCTGACGCCAGTCGCCAAGCCTGGACGAGGAAAATATTGTCCGGTCCAGAGCGCCCTGCCAGCCCTGGTCAGTCACTCCCCCCTGCAGGCGCATGGATGCGGCGATGTCTTTGCCGCTCCC
>CAZFPV010000314.1:0-3029 GCA_964521155.1 uncultured Desulfobulbus sp.
GCCTATTTGTCGCTCGCCTACACTCATCTCTGGACCAACAACCTCACCGCCGGTCGGGGCTGGATTGCCGTCGCCCTGGTGATCTTCGCCTTCTGGCGGCCGGGACGGGCGGTGTTCGGGGCCTATCTCTTCGGCGGCATCATGGCCCTGCAGCTCCGTTTGCAGGCGGCTGGAACCACCCTGCCCTCCTCGCTCCTGCTGATGTTGCCCTATGCCCTGACCGTGGCCGTGCTGGTCTTCTCGTCGATGCGGCGGCAGCGAACCCAGGCCCCGGCGTCGCTGGGGATCAACATCGAGCCCCCGGCCTGAGCCGATGGCCGCAGTGCGAAAGGAAGCAGGGCTAGAGCACTGTTTGTGTATTGATTGTAAAGGGCGGAACCATTTGCAGGAGACACCCCATGACCAACACCCCGTATAAGAAAACCTATCCCATCTCCTGGGAGCAGCTGCACCGGGATTCCAAGGCCCTGGCCTGGCGGCTCCTCGGAATGGACTACTTCAAGGGCATCATCGCCATCACCCGCGGCGGCCTGGTGCCAGCGGCCATCATCGCCCGCGAGATGGACATCCATCTCGTGGACACGGTCTGCATCTCCAGCTACGACTGGAAGGACAAGAAGGGCGAGGCCGAAGTGCTGAAAGGCGTTCAGGGCGACGGCGCCGGCTGGCTGCTGATCGACGATCTGGTCGACACCGGCCGCACCGCCAAGATCGTCAAGCAGATGGCGCCCAAAGCCCATTTCGCCACGGTCTACGCCAAGCCGGCCGGTCGGGGCGAGGTCGACACCTATATCACCGAGGTCAGTCAGGACACCTGGATCCTCTTTCCCTGGGATGCGGAATCGCAGTTCGCCCCCCCACTCGCGGCCGGCCGGTAACGCAGGGTGAGCGTGGCCGCGCCCATCATCCGCCTGGAGGGCGTCAGTAAGGCCTTCGGCACGGTCCAGGCCAACAGCGACATCAGCCTGGCCATCCGCCAGGGCGAGGTCCTGGCCCTGCTGGGTGAGAATGGCGCCGGCAAGTCAACCCTGATGTCGATCCTCGCCGGCCAGATGCAGCCCGACAGCGGCCGGATCTTCCTCCATGGCCAGCCGGTGGCCTTTGCCTCCACCGACCGGGCAATCGCCAGCGGCATCGGCATGGTCTACCAGCATTTCAAGCTGGTCGAGGCCATGACCGTGGCCGAAAACGTGGTCCTCGGCCAGCCCGGCGGATTCTGGCTGGGCAAGCGGGCGATGCACGCGAGGGTGCGCGACCTGGCGGCCGGCCTCGGCATGGAGATTCGCCCCGAAGCCCTTGTGGCGGAACTGTCCATGGGCGAAAAGCAGCAGGTAGAGATTCTCCGCCTCTTGTACCGGCAGAGCGAAGTCCTTATCTTTGATGAACCCACCGCGGTGCTCACCCCAGCCGAGGCGGCACACCTCTTTGCCGCCATGCGGCGGATGACCGGAGCGGGCAAGGCCATCGTCTTCATCAGCCACAAGCTGGAGGAGGTGCTGTCGGTGGCCGACAGCATCGCCATTCTCCGGCGGGGCCAGGTGATCGACAGCATGCCCGCGGCCGAGGTGCCCTCAACCGGCGAACTGGCGCGGCGGATGGTGGGGCGGCCGGTGCTCTTGCAGGTGGAGCGCGAGGTGATTGAGCCCCGGCAGCTGGTGCTCAAGGTGACAGGGCTTGCGGGAGAGGGCTTGTGCGGCGTTGATATTGAGTTGCGCCAGGGCGAGGTGCTGGGCTTGGTCGGCGTGGCCGGCAACGGGCAGCGGCCACTGGTGGAGGCCATCTGCGGTCTGCGGAGGCCCAAGACCGGCGCGATCCGCATCCTTGGCGAGGAGTGGGATGCCTTTTTTTCCCGGCAGCGCTGGGAAAAGGCGCTCAGCTATATCCCCGAGGACCGGCAGGGCCTGGCCAGCTGTCGTGGGCTGGACCTGCTCGACAACTTCCTCCTCACTACCAGGGAAGGGTTTAGCCGCGGCCCCTGGCTGCCGAAAGAAGAGGCCCGCACCCGGGCCGACCGGCTGCTCCATGAGTTCGACATCCGTCCGCCCGATCTGGCCGCCCTTGCCTGGCAGCTGTCCGGCGGCAACCTGCAGAAGCTGGTGCTGGCACGGGAGTTTTACCGCAAGCCACGCCTGATCGTGGCCGAGCAGCCGACCCAGGGGCTTGATATCGCGGCCACCGAGGATGTCTGGCAGCTCCTGCTCAAGGCGCGGGAGCAGGCTGGAATCCTCCTGGTGACCGGCGATTTGCAGGAAGCCCTGGCCCTGTCGGACAGGATCGGGGTGATGTTCAACGGCGCTCTGGCCGGTGTAATCGAACGGGGCGACGCGGAGGGGATCGAACGGATCCCGCAACTGATGGCCGGGGTGGGTTGAGGCTGTCGGCACACAACACGACAAGGGGAGACTGTCATGATACTGCCATACCGTGAATACCAGCCGCAGGTGGGCAAGGGCGGCTGGGTGGCCCCCAACGCCACCCTGATCGGCGACGCCATCCTGGGGGAAGACGTGTCCCTCTGGTTCAACACCGTGGTGCGGGGCGACGTGCACTTCATCCGCATCGGGGCGCGGACCAACATTCAGGATCACTGCATCGTTCACATCACCCAGCACGAGGGCGCGGAACGGAGCGAGCAGGACGGCTATCCCACCATCATCGGCTGCGACGTCACCGTCGGCCACCGGGTCATTCTCCACGGCTGCACCGTGGGCGACCTCTGCCTGATCGGCATGGGATCGATTATCCTGGACGGGGCCGTTATCGGCCGGGAGTCCATCGTCGGCGCAGGATCGGTGGTGACCCCGGGCAAGCAGTTCCCGCCCCGCTCCCTGATCATGGGCACGCCGGGCAAGGTGGTGAAGGAGGTCAGCGAGGCGCAGGTACAGGAGATGCAGGCCTCATGGCGGCGCTACGTGGCCCTGAAAAACGAGTATCACCGGGCCAGGGTGGGCGACTGCTTCTGATCGGTACGGCCGGCGGCGGGCCAGGGCCAGCCGTCGGCGGCATAGATGCGCTCAGATGGTCAGGAC
>CAZFPV010000315.1:0-3025 GCA_964521155.1 uncultured Desulfobulbus sp.
CTGCCAGGGCTGCGCAAGAGCCTTGGCCAGATGATTGACCAGGGCCGGATCACCCGACGCGGCAAGCTGTTCTTCCCGGCCGCGCCGCCCGAGCGGTTGCGGGCCATCCTCGACATCACCTCCAAGGGATTCGGCTTCGCCATGATCGAGGGCGAGGCCAAGGGCGGCAAGGACGTGTTCATCCCGCCCCAGCACCTGGGCGGGGCCAGCCACGGCGATACCGTGCTGATCGTCGTGACCGGGACCTCGCGCGGCCGGCGGGAGGGCCGGGTGACGCAGATCGTCCAGCGCGGCGTGACCCGGCTCTGCGGCATCTTCACCGCCAGCGGCAGCGGCGGGTACGTGACCCCTGACGATGAACGCGTACCCTACACCCTGCTCATCCGTCGGGGCGACGAGGCCGGGGCCCGCGACGGCCTAGCGGTGGAGGCCGAGATCATCGATTACGGCTCGGAGCGGCAGGGGCCGACCGGCCGCATCGTCGAGGTGCTGGGCGAAGCCACAAGCGCCACGGTGCAGATCCGCATGGCCATGGTCCATTACGGGCTCAAGGACGGCTTTCCCGAGGAGGTGCTGGCGGAAACCCGGCAACTTGCCCCGGTGGCCGGCTGCGAGGCGGGGCGCGCCGACCTGCGCCATCTGGCCCATGTCACCATCGACGGCGAGACCGCCCGCGACTTCGATGACGCCATCTGCGTCGAGCGCACAGCCGAGGGCTTCATCCTCTACGTTTCCATAGCCGACGTCAGCCACTACGTCGCCGTGGGCTCGGCCATCGACCGGGAGGCTTACCGCCGCGGCACCAGCGTCTACCTGCCGGACCGTGTTCTGCCCATGCTGCCGGAGCGGCTTTCCAACGACCTGTGCAGCCTGGTCCCCGACCAGGATCGACCGGCCTTCACCGCTATCCTCAGCTACGACCGGCAGGGGCGGCCAAAGGGCCAGCGTTACTGTAAGAGCCTGATCCGCAGTTGCTGCCGCTTCACCTACACCACCATCAACCGCATCCTCTACCTGCAGGAGCCGGAGGCGCGCGCAGCCTACGCGGATCTGGCGCCCATGCTCGAACAGGCGCGGGAACTGACCGGTTTGCTCAAGGAACTGCGGATCGCGCGCGGCAGCCTCGAGTTCAAGATTCCCGAGGCCGAGGTGCGGCTCGATGGCGAACGGGTGGCCGACATCGCCATGGCCCAGCGCAACCAGGCGCACATGCTGATCGAGGACTGCATGCTCGCGGCCAACGAGGCCGTGGCCGAAAGTCTGTCCAAGGCCCATCGGCCTGTGCTCTACCGCATCCACGAGTACCCGGACGTGGGCAAGGTCGAGACCTTTACCGACGCGGCCAAGGCCATGGGGCTGCAGCTGCCGCGGCCCCCGATCAACCCTGCCTGGTTCGCCCAGGTCCTGGCCCAGGCGAACAATTCGCCGGCCGAGTACGTGGTTAACAACCTGCTCCTGCGCACCATGCAGCAGGCCAGGTATTCTCCCGATAATGCAGGGCATTTCGGCCTCGCGGCCGGGTTTTACCTCCACTTCACCTCGCCGATTCGCCGCTACCCGGACCTGGTTGCCCACCGCGTCCTGCAGGCCATGCTCACCGGCCAGTCGCCCGAGGAGTCGCGACCTTTTCCGGCCCGGGAAGGCGGCCTGGTTGAGGCCGGTCTGCACCTGTCCCAGTGCGAGCGCCAGTCCATCGACGTTGAGCGCAACGTCCACGCCCGCCTGAGCGCGCTGTTCCTCATGGACCGGGTGGGCGAGACCTTTACCGCCATCGTCTCCGGCGTCACCGGGTTTGGCTTGTTCGTCAGCCTCAAGGAGATCTTCGTCAGCGGCGGCGTGCCCCTCAAGGAGATGACCGACGACTATTACCTGTTCGATGGCCGTCGCTTCCGGCTGATCGGCGAGACCAGCAACCGCGTCTATCAGCTCGGCCAGGAGGTGGTGGTGCGGCTGGAGCACGTCGATCTGTCGGCCCGGCGGCTCACCTTTTCCCTGGCCGCGGAACCTGTGGCCGAGCCCTTGGGGGACAAGGGTTGACACCGCCTTCCGGTCGGGGCGAGGTCCGTGGTTTTCCTTGACGAATGACGCCGATTCAAATACAAATGGCGGGTTCGGATGCCTTGGCCCATGGCGCGGCCCTGGCGCATCCGTTCGCCCTTGCCACCATGTAGCCCCTGAGGTGCTTCCATGAACGATTCCAGCCTGATTGCCGATATCCTTACCAACCCCTTTCTCCGCGGCCTGGCCATCGGCCTGGCGGTGGCGCTGATCCTCTGGGTCCGCGGTCTGCTCAAGACCCGTGAGCTGAACGGCAATCTCAAGAAGCTGCGCGAGCATCTCCACACCAAGCTGGAGATCGACTCAGCCGAGAACGAGCGGCGCAAGGGGGAGATGGACAAGGTCCGGCAGGAGCGCGACAACCTGCGCAACATGGTCCAGGTGCTCAACCAGAAGCCGGGCCGGCAGGAACTGCGGCAGGTGCAGGTCTACCAGAAGGCCATTGAGATCATGTTCGAGAAGTCGCCGGGTTTTGCCCCGGCCTGGCAGATCACGGTGAAAGAGGCGGAGGAGGAACTGAAGCGGGCCGAGCGCGGCATCATCCCCTTCTTCAAGCGCATGACCGGCAGCGCCTCCTCGGCCCCGGAGAAATCGGGCAAGAAAACGCTCGAGCTGGAGCAGTCCACCGAACGCTGACCGTCCCGCGAAAATCCCGTGCAAAAGATGGATGAACAATCGCCGGCCAGCCCGCTTGGGCAGGTCGGCATCATACTGGTGCGGCCCAAGTTCCCGGAGAACATCGGCGCCTCGGCCCGGATCGCCTCCAACTTCGGCGTCACCCGACTGACCGTGGTCACCGAGGAGGAGTACGACCAAGAGCGGATGCTGAAGATGGCGACCCACAAGGCCGCCTGGCTGATCCGCGAGATGCGCTTCTGCCGCACCACTGCCGAGGCGGCCGAACCCTACCACGTCCTGGTCGGCACCACTGCCCGCCAGGGCAAGCGGCGTCTGGCCGACCAGACCC
>CAZFPV010000316.1:0-3008 GCA_964521155.1 uncultured Desulfobulbus sp.
ATCTCGTTTTGCCCACATAAAAAAAAAGCCTGCTCCTGGGAGCAGGCTTTTTTTTTATGTGGGCAAGTGGTGGTGTTACGCGGCGAGCTGCTTTTTCACCATATCGAGCAACGCCTCCCGCTTGAACGGCTTTTCCAGGGTGGCGATGTCGCCGAGATAGCCTGCCATGTTCAGGTATCGTTCGGCTTTGATTGCGCCTCCTCCCGAAATGGCCATGATCTTCAGGTCGGGAAAGTCCTTCATCAATTCCATGATGAATTTGAGCCCGTCTTTCACCGGCATGATCATGTCGGTAATCACCAGGTCGAACCTGGTCTGGCGAATCCTGGTGAGCCCCTCCTCGCCGTGTTCGGCGGTATGAACCTCATACCCTTCGCTTTCCAGCATCTGGGCCAGCATTGTGCGCATCTGCGCCTCATCATCAACAACAAGTATGCGCTTCATATGCCCCTCTCCCAACCCTTTAAAATAACTCTTCTAAGGCTGGGAGACTACAATTTCATTTCCAATGGTTCAACGTTTTTCCACGGACTGCCTCATTTTTCCTTTCGGCACAAACGGCCAAAGCCGCCGGGAATGGTGCCGGAAGACCAGTACGTTCGTCCCTGCTTGAAATCGACGAACCAGTAGCCGCCAGGGCTTCTGGTTGCATTGACAAAGACAAAAGGCTGTTCCTTGGAAAAACAGGGGTGGAGAAACTGATCTTTGGCCACTTTCTCCCGCTCCATGAGCGACAGGGCCTCGGCCATGGAAGGCAGTCGCCAGTCGTCGAAACCGGCGAAGCGCTCCCGATTGATGCGGACAATTTCCCTCGCCATGGAGCGGTGACTCATGATGTCTGCACCAGCCCGCTGCCACATCAGACCAGTCACCCGGTCGGTCACCGTCAGGCCGTCGCCGTTGTCCACCAGGGCGCGGGCAAAGCGGCCGCCCGGATTGCGATCCTGGTCGGAAAAATCGTACTTGCGAATCAGCGCGACCACATCCTCCTCGCTCATTTCGGCGTGCCCGCTGGGCAGATCCACCCGCGCCGGTACGACAATGGCCTCGGTTCGCCCCGGCAGACCGGTGGCCAGACTCTCCGTGTCCTGCTCCAGTTCCACCGGCACGACCTTGGAATCGTCCTCGGTTTCGATCACATGGGTGATCAACCACTGTTTCAACTCCGCATTGATCGGCAGGGTCCGTTCGAACAGGGCCACCTTGCCGTGGTCCTTGACGCAATGTGCAACCATCTCGGCCGGGGCGAGGATCTCAGCCACCACCCGGGCATGTTTGATGCCTCGTTCCATCAGGCAGAGCTTGGGGGTCTCATCCCAGGCATCGATGAAGAAGTAATAAATCCGCTCGTTCTTGCTCCGCACCCGCTCCTTGCCGCCCCAGCTCTCAAAAGTGCCAAAGGTATGATCAGGGGTCATTTCCCAGTCAATGTTGGGTATATTGGTATCCAGCAGTTTGGTGAACAGTCCCATGGGCGCCTCCGAAGCGGTATGGAAAAAGTGGTGGATGGGGTATGATGGAAACCCGGTTGATGCCTACACTATATTGATGATCATTCCCGAGACAAGATGAAAAACACCTTTTCCACCCAGGCCGGCATGCCCATGCCCTTCGGCGGGACGATAACCGCCGAGGGCGTCAACTTTGCCCTGTTCTCCCGCAACGCCACCGCCGTCACCCTGGTGGTCGCCGATGTCGCGGCAGGGGGCAACTGGCTCGAATTCCCCCTGGATTCCCGGTGCAACAAGACCGGCGACGTCTGGCACATCCTGCTTGTGGACGCACCGCCAAGCCTTCGTTACGGCTTCCGGCTCAATGGCCCCCACGATCCGCATGGCGCGGGGCATATCTTTAACCCCGACCTGGTCCTGCTCGACCCCTATGCCAAGGAGATCCATTCGCCCGACTGGGGCCGGCCGCGCTCCTGCCTGGGCAAGGAGCCCTGTTGCCTGATCGATCAGCATCGATACGACTGGGAAGGCGACCGCCCCCTGGGCATCCCGTTGCGGGATTCGGTGATCTACGAACTGCATGTCCGCGGCTTCACCCGCCATCCCTCCGCGGGCGCTGCCCATCCGGGCACTTTTCGCGGCCTCACCGAGAAGATTCCCTATCTCCAGCGGCTGGGGGTCACCGCGGTGGAGTTGATGCCGGTGACCGAGTTCAACGAGAACGAGACCACCTTCGTCAACCCGGAGACCGGTGAACGCCTGAAAAACTTCTGGGGCTACAGCCCGCTCTCCTTCTTTGCCCCGAAAACCGGCTACAGCAGCGACCTCAACCATCCGCTCAGGGAGTTTCGCGACATGGTCAAGGCGCTGCACCGGGCCGGCATCGAGGTCATCCTCGACATTGTCTACAACCACACCGCCGAAGGCGGCGGCGACGGTCCGACCACCAGTTTTCGCGGCATTGACAACACCATCTACTACCTGCTCGACCCCTGGACCCGGGCCTACCTCAACTTCTCCGGCTGCGGCAACACCTGCAACTGCAACCACCCCATTGTCCGCAACCTGATCATGGACGCCCTGCGCTGGTGGGTGGTGGATATGCACGTGGACGGGTTCCGCTTTGACTTGGCCTCGATCCTCGGCCGCGACATGCAGGGCAAGGTACTCGCCAACCCGCCGGTGGTGGAGGCCATCGCCGAGGATCCGGTGCTGGCCGACACCAAGATCATCGCCGAGGCCTGGGACGCGGCCGGTCTCTACCAGGTGGGCAGCTTTTCGCCACACCACCGCTGGGCCGAATGGAACGGCCGCTTCCGCGACGACGTTCGCGCCTTCCTCTGCGACCGGCCCGGTATGACCCCTGCCCTGGCCACCCGCATAGCCGGCAGCTCCGACCTCTACCAGCGCCACAACCGCAGACCCTGCAACTCGATCAACTTCATCACCAGCCACGACGGCTTCACCCTGGCCGATCTGGTCAGCTACAGCGAAAAACACAATCTGGCCAATGGCGAGGCCAACCGCGACGGCGACAACAACAACCTGAGCTGGAAC
>CAZFPV010000317.1:0-3001 GCA_964521155.1 uncultured Desulfobulbus sp.
GGGCGGCATCGACGGACCTCGCTTGGCGCCACTGCGTCTCGCGGGTCTCGAGCAGGCAGCCGTCCACTCGCAGCGCCAACTGACCGGAGAATTCGCGCAGCTGCCAGCCGCCGTCCGTCCGGGGCAGGAGATCGACCAGGCGATCCCGTGCCTGGAAGCGGCAGACCGGGGCGCCGTCCGGGAGCGTACCCGCTGCGGGCGCGCCCTCGGGCGTTCGGAAAAGCAGGCGCACATCCCGCATCAGGCCGGCGGCAAAATCGCGATTGGCAAAGGGCGGCACGGCCCGGTCGATGCGGAGGTCGTCCGGGCCAGAGGAGCGGGCCGAAAAGAGGGTGAAGCCCTCCACGGTCATCAGGGCGCATTCGATTGCCGGGCCATCCAGCACCAGCACCCCCAGGGCATTGCCGTGTTCGCCATGCGCCATGCGGAAGGCGATGGTGTGGACCAGCTGCATCCGGCTCTGGGGAAATAGGGCCTGGCAGCGCTCGATTGCCGCTGCATTCTGGACCGTGCGCAGCGGTTGCGGCCCCTGGTCTGCCCCGTGCCGGGCGCAGGAGGCAAGCAGCAGGCCGGTCAGCACGAATGGCAGCGCGTTCATGGCTCGGTGAAGACCGAGGCCGGGATCTCCCGGTTGACGACTGCATCGGTGAAGCGCAATTCGGTGGCGCCGGCCTCGCCTTCGACGATGATCACCCGCTCCATCACCCCTTCCTGCTCGCCCAGATGGAGCTCGATGCGGCTGATCATGGCGCGCAGCCCCTCCTCCTTCGGGGTGAGCACGACGGTCCGTGCATCGGGGCGGGCGGCAGCGAACATCGGATTGTCCTCGAAACGGCCATCCAGCCAACGGCCCAGATCCTGGAACACGACCTGCATCGCCTCCACGCTGGCGCCGTTGTCCGGCTCAAGCCGGCCATCCCGCTCGATCAGCTTGCGGATCCGGCCTCCGTGCATCAGCAGGAGGGAGCGCACCGGGCTGCGGTACTCCCAGCGCAGCGAATGGGGCGTCTGAAAGGCAAAGGTCCCGGTGGAAACCAGCGGCTTGACCAGGATCTTGAGATGCTTTTCCTGCACGAATGCAGCCTGAACCGAGCGCAGTCGAGACGGGCCGTCCTGGGCCAATGCGGTCGCGGCCAGCAGGCAAACGAGCAGGGCGAGCGCGCAAGTCCGCATCAGAGCATGCCGCCGTTGACCGAAATGATCTGGCCGGTGACGTAGGAGGCAGCCTCGGAGCAGAGAAAGGCGACCACAGCGGCCACCTCCTCCGGTCTGCCGATGCGGGCCATGGGGATCAGGGTCTTGATGTGGTCCTTGGGGGCGTCCTTGATCATCTCGGTCTCGATCAGTCCCGGGGCGACCACATTGACTCGAATGCCCAGGCGGGCGACCTCGGCGGCCACGGTGCGGCTGGCAGCGTTGAGGCCGGCTTTGGCGGCGGCGTAGTTGGCCTGGCCACGGTTGGGCATGAGCGAGGCGGCCGACGAGATGGAGACGATCGAGCCCCTGCGCTGCCGCACCATCAGCTCCAGCACCGGCCGGGTAACGTTGTAAAAGCCGTCCAGGCTGGTAGCGATTACCTTGTGCCAGTTTTCCGGCGGCATCATGAGAAAGAGGCCGTCGGCAATGGCGCCGGCGTTGTTGACGAGCACCTCGATGCCGCCCCAGCGCTCGCCGATCCCGCGCACCGCGGTCTCGACGGCCTCGCCGTCGCGGACGTCGAAGCCGGCGATCTCGCCGTCGCCGCCGGCCGCCCGCACCTCGGCAAGGGTCTGCTCGGCGCCTTGCCGGTTCTGCCTGTAATTGACGATCACCCGGTGGCCGGTTCGCGCCAGCGCAAGGCACACAGCCCGGCCGATGCCGCCGCTGCCGCCGGTGACCAGGGCTACGGGCTGTTGTATGGTATCTGTGGTCATGGGTCAGGCCTGATAGAGTTGCAGGGTCACCTCGGCGACGAGGGTTTCGTCGAGGAAGAGGCGGCTGGAATTTTCACGGAAGTTGGCGAAGACCAGGGTGTTTTCCGCCTCCGTGCGGATGGTTGCGCCCAGTGGCAGCAGGGGGACATAAAACTCGGCCCGCTTGACCGCCACCAGCCAGCCCATCTGATTGGACTCCATCCCCTGGGTCTGAATGCGGTCCCAGCCATTACAGACCCCCGCGGTCTGGGCGGCCAGCTCGATTAAGAGCAGCGACGGCGCCCCTGCGGGGCCGGCCAGGGGCCAGGCGGCCGACACCGTGCTCAGGGTCATGGCGCGGGTGGCGTCGACCTCGACCACGGACCCGATGAGCAGCATGCCGGCCCTATGGGGCAGCAGGTCTTCCAGGGTCAGGTCAGCGAGCTGGATGGGGGCCATGGGTGATTGCCGGCGATGGGGGCATGAGGGCACGCGCCCTCCGCCTCGGTTAACAATGTTCTTTTTCCCTGGTTTTGCCGCAGTCTTGGTGACAAAAATGGAAAAACCACTATAGTAGTCGTTTTTTCCTTCCTTGCATTCTTTTTCCGCAGGGGTTGAGCCAATCCCCTGTATGGAAGGCGCATTTTCCTCTGGCCGACCGTGGGCGCATCCATGAAGACTCTGATTGAAGAACTGAAAGTCAAGCTGATCAGCCTCCTGAACCTGACCGGCGTCACCCCCGAGACCTTCGACGAAAACGCCCGGCTGGTGGGCGGCGACCTGGGCATCGACTCCATCGATGTGCTGGAGATGGTGGTGATGGTGGAAAAGGACTATGGCGTGGTGATCAACAGCCAGGAGATGGGCGAGAAGGTCTTTGCCTCGCTTACCGCCCTGGCCAGCTACATCCGCGAACAGGCCCCGGGAAAGGACGCTTGACCGCAAGGCCCGTATACATCGCTGCCGCCGGCATCGTCAGTCCGCTTGGCTGGGGGTTGGACGCCACCGAAGCGGCGCTGCGGGCCGACCGTTCGGCCATCGCCCCATTGCGGGTCTTTCCTCCGCTCTCGGGTGCGCCGCTGCCGGTCGGTCAGGTCGACGACCTGGAC
>CAZFPV010000318.1:0-2999 GCA_964521155.1 uncultured Desulfobulbus sp.
GCCGAACGAAAAATCATCGAGAGCCGTCAGGGCGACGGCACCTATGTGGCCGCGGCGCTGGAGGCACCCTTTCCTGGCGACGTCATCCTCGACGCCATCAGCCGGCAGAGCGGCGTGCTTGAAGACGTCCTCGAGTTCCGCCGCCTGATGGAGCCGCGGATCGCCGCCCTGGCTGCCGAACGCATCAGCCCGGCCGGCCTCGACCATTTAAAGGTACTGGCATGCGACCAGCAACGCGCCTTGCTGGCTGGCAGGGATGACGCCGGCCTGGATGCCGAATTCCATCGACTCCTGGCCGAGTACTCGGGAAACCGGGTGATCAGTCAGGTGATGGCCGCCGTGCAGACGGTGATCGACGAGTCGCGAGCCTCCTGGCTGCGCGGCAGCGACCGGAAAAAGGCCTCGATGGAGGGTCACTTCCGCCTCATCGACGCCCTGGAGAGCCGGAACCCGGAGGCAGCCCGACTGGCCATGGAACAGCATATCCGCGAAATAGAAAACCACATCCTCGGGCCATCGGAGCCCGAACAACCCTAGCAAGGAGGACGCATGTCCCTGGAACTTATCCTCATGTACCTGGCCGTGGGCCTGATTGCCGGCGTACTCGCCGGCCTGCTGGGCGTGGGCGGCGGCATCGTCATCGTGCCGATGCTGGTGTTCTGTTTCGTACGCCAAGACGTGCAGCCGGAACTGCTCATGCACCTGGCGCTCGGCACCTCGCTGGCGAGCATCATGTTCACCTCGATCTCAAGTTTCCTCTCCCACCACCGGCGCGGCGCGGTTGACTGGAGCATTGTCAAGAGCATCACCCCCGGCATCCTGCTCGGCACCTTCCTAGGCACCTTTGTCGCTGCCTGGCTGTCCACAGGCTTCCTCAAGGCCTTCTTCTGCATTTTTCTCTACTTCATCGCCGCCCAAATGCTGCTGGGCAAAAAGCCGAAGGCCTCCCGCGACCTGCCGGCCAGCGGCGGCATGTTTGCCATGGGCAACCTGATCGGGGTGGTCTCGGCTCTGGTCGGCATCGGCGGCGGCTCGCTCTCCGTGCCCTTCATGATATGGTGCAACGTGGCCGCGCATCGGGCGGTGGGCACCTCGGCGGCCATTGGTTTCCCCATCGCCGTCGCAGGCGCGATCGGCTACGTGGTCAACGGCTTCAAGGCCACTGGCCTGCCTCCCTACTCGTTTGGCTATGTCTACCTACCCGCCCTGGTGTGCATTGTCTGCTTCAGCGTCCTGACCGCGCCGCTGGGCGCCAAACTGGCCCACGCCCTGCCAGTCGACAAACTGAAGCGGGTCTTCGCCCTCTTCCTGCTCGCAGTCGCCACCAAAATGGCCTGGGGCTTGCTCGGCTGATCGCGAGCCCCAACCTAGTCCAACGAAAAAAGCCCTGCCAACTGGCTGGGCTTTTTTCATGTTGGCGCTGGCGGCCATCTATCACTGCATCTTACGGACACAGGGCCAGCGCCGACCCGGACGAAGCGTTCGTAATTGCCAATGTTGTGTTTCATGGCTCGCTCCTTGGGGTGCATTGATTCATCAAGAGGCGAACATCCTGCCTGCAGAAATCATAGGCACGATGTTCGCCCCTGTGTGACCGATGTCACCACCCAGGACTGAGCGTGTCAATCTCCGTCACGTCAGGCGCCCAGGCGCGTCCTGCGGCAGAATCGCCTGAACAAGGCTGGCCGACCCCTCTGGGGAACGAAGGACGTCTTCAATGCCGCCCCAGCCCTCGTTATGCAGCCTCTCGCTTCTCGATCATGCAGGGGGCAGGCTTGACAAAATGGTACAACCCGGCTACAATGACACGAAAATAATATATATCGAGCCTGTTACTGCAACCTATCACCCGCGGAGGCCCCCCATGCTGTTTCCCATTTCCGGCGTCGCTGTTGATCCGTGGATTCCGCCTCTGGTGGCCTTTGTCATCTCCTTTGTCACCTCCATGGGAGGCATCTCCGGCGCCTTTCTCCTCCTGCCCTTCCAGATGTCCGTCCTTGGCTACACCAACCCCTCGGTCAGCGCCACCAACCAGTTGTACAACATTGTCGCCATCCCGTCGGGCGTCTATCGCTACTGGAAAGAGGGTCGGATGGTCTGGCTCCTGACCTGGGCGGTGATCGCCGGCACCCTGCCTGGGGTGTTCATCGGCGCCTTCGTCCGGGTGAACGGACTGCGCGACCCGCGTAACTTCAAACTGTTCGCCGCCGCGGTTCTACTCTATATCGGCGTCAAGATGGTGCGCGACCTGCGCAAGCAGACCGCTGGCGCGGCCAAGGCCAGCGAGCAACGCTTCCACGCTGCCACCCGCGAGCAAAAACCCGCAGCCGGGCCGATTGCAGCCACCTTTGCCAATCCGGCGGCCACGGTAGGCATCACCCAATGCAGTCTGCGGCGGATCGGCTACACCTTCCAGGGCGAGACCTTCGAGGTATCGACCACCGGCATTTTCATCCTCTGCTTTATCGTCGGCATTGTCGGCGGCATCTACGGCATTGGCGGCGGGGCCATAGTCGCGCCGTTTCTGGTCACCTTTTTCGGCCTGCCGGTCTATACCGTCGCCGGCGCAGCCCTGATGGGCACCTTTGTCACCTCGGTGGCCGGCGTCGCCTTCTACTCCCTGCTCGCCCCCTTCTATCCCCAGGTTTCGGTGGCCCCTGACTGGATACTGGGCATCCTCTTCGGCCTGGGCGGCATGGCCGGCATGTACCTGGGAGCGCGCTGCCAGAAATTCATCCCCGCCAAAATCATCAAGTGGATGCTGGTGGTGGTCATCATTGGCACGGCGTTAAAATACGTGACCGAGTTTTTCAAATAATCGCTTCACCCAACCAAGAAGGCGCGACCGGAAACTCCGGTCGCGCCTGGCCAGAACAGCCGTGACACCTCAGAAATAACTCACCTGAATCCACACCCTGGTTTTCAGGCCACTGACACGCACATTCTAATCCACCGACTGGGGGGGAAGCCTTCCGCTGAAAGGTCGTTCATCGTTTTTC
>CAZFPV010000319.1:0-2996 GCA_964521155.1 uncultured Desulfobulbus sp.
CCTTTGGGAAGAAGGAGGCCAAAATGGGAATCCGCTCCTCCCCCACCATGGAGCTGGTGTTTGAGAACTGCCGCGTGCCCGGCGAGAATCTGCTGGGTCAGGAAGGACAGGGCTTCAAGGTGGCGATGAAGACCCTCGACGGCGGCCGCATCGGCATTGCCGCCCAGGCCCTTGGCATTGCCCAGGGCGCCTTCGACGCCACCGTGGCTTACGTCAAGGAGCGCGAGCAGTTCAACAAGCCCATCGCCTCCTTCCAGGGTGTCTCTTTCCAGCTGGCCGACATGGCCACCCAGATCGAGGCCGCCCGCCTGCTGATCTACAACGCCGCCTACCGGGCCAGCGCCGGGCTCTCCTATTCGCAGGAATCGGCCATGGCCAAACTCTTTGCCAGCGAGACCGCGATGAAGGTCACCACCCAAGCGGTACAGCTGCATGGAGGCTACGGCTACACCCGTGAATTTCCGGTTGAACGGATGATGCGGGACGCAAAGATCACCGAGATCTACGAGGGAACCAGCGAAATCCAGCGCGTGGTCATTGGCGCGACCCTGACCAAATAACCACCGGCAGCCCCGTCGATCCCGGCGGGGCTGCCTTCCCAGTCTGTTGAAGCAAAGGGGGACCGCGGCGGAGTGCATCGCCGCCCCCGCCATGTATTGAAGTCTGTCGTTCTCTGTTGAGGTGCTGGTATGGGGGAGTTGGATGGAGTTTGAGTTTACCCGCGAAATTTACTGGAACGTGGGCCACGGGTTTGCCACTCTGGCTCCCATGTACGGATTGCTGCTGGCGGCTCTGGCTGTTTTTGTCCTCGGCTGGCGCAAACGCCTCCAGGTCTACCGCCAGGGGCAACCGCTGGACCGCACCGACCAGCGCGGCGTCCGGCTGCGGGCCTTGTTGGACACGGCTATAATACAGACCAAGGTCTTCCGCGTGCCCGGGGCGGGAACGGCCCACGCGCTCTTTTTCTGGGGATTTTTTGTTCTCTTCCTCGGTACCTGCCTGATCGTCGCCCAGGCCGATTTCACCGACCTGCTGTTTGGCCTCAAGTTTCTCAAGGGCACCTTTTATAAACTCTTTTCCCTGGTCCTTGACCTGGCCGGCCTGATCGCCATCGTCATGCTGGCCGGCCTGCTGGTCCGTCGCTATCTAATGCGACCCGAAGGGTTGATCACCAAGGGGGACGACGCCCTCATGCACGGCCTGCTGCTGGCCATTCTGATCACCGGTTTTATTATCGAAGGGGCGCGCATGGCGGTCACCGAACTGGGCACGCCGATGGCTCCCTGGTCGCCGGTCGGCCTGGTCGCGGCCAAGTCGATGGCCGGTATCGGCGAGCAGGGACTGCGCGGCCTGCATGCGGGCCTCTGGTGGCTGCATCTGCTGCTGGCGCTCGCCTTCATCGCCGTCATCCCGTACAGCAAATTCCGCCACATCCTCACCACCAGCGCCAACGCCTTCTTGGCCGACCTCGGCCCCACCGGCAAGCTGACCTCGATCAACCTGGAAGACGAGTCGCGGGAGAAGTTCGGTGCAAGCGAACTGGCCGACCTGCGCTGGAAGGATATTTTTGACGCCGACGCCTGCACGCTCTGCAAGCGCTGCCAGGACCGCTGCCCAGCCCATGCCACCGGCAAGCCGCTCTCGCCGATGGCGCTGGTGAACACCATCGGCGAGGTCGCCTTCAACAAACCTGATGCCAACCTGATCGACGCCGTCGGCCGAGAGGCCATCTGGGCCTGCACAACCTGCCGCGCCTGCCAGGACATCTGCCCCGCCTCCATCGAGCATGTGGACAAGATCATCGAGTTGCGACGCAACCTGGTGCTGATGGAAGGCGAGTTCCCGGGCGAGGAGGTCATGGCCGCCATGGAGCAGACCGAGGTCAACGGCAATCCCCTGGGCATGGGCTACGCCTCCCGGGGCGACTGGGCCGAAGGTCTGGGCGTCAAGCCGCTGGCCGAGGACAGCGAGGTGGACGTCCTCTACTTCGTCGGCTGTTACGCCTCCTTCGACAAGCGTAACATCTCGGTTGCTCGGAGTTTTCTCCACCTCTGCCAGGCCGCCGGCGTCAAGGTCGGCATCCTCGGCAAGGAGGAAAAATGCTGCGGCGAGCCGATGCGCAAGATGGGCAACGAGTACCTTTACCAAACCATGGCCGTGGAGACCGTGGAGACCATCAAAGCGTACGGGGTAAAAAAGATAGTCACTACCTGCCCGCACTGCTTCAACACCCTGGCCAAGGACTACCAGGACTTTGACTTCGATATCGAGGTCGAACCCCATGCCGTGTTCCTCGATCGGCTGATCCGCGAGGGCCGGCTGTGCCTCAAGGCCGACGACTTTGCCTGCACCTACCACGATTCCTGCTACCTGGGACGGCACAACGGGCTCTACGAGGCGCCGCGCAGCCTGATCCGCGCGGCCGGCGGCCGCCTGACCGAGATGGCCAAAAACCGCGACCAGGCCTTCTGCTGCAGCGCCGGCGGCGGCCGGATCATGGCCGAGGAGAACCTGGGCGAACGCATCAACGTTGCTCGGGTACGGATGGCGGTGGAGACCGGCGCACCGCAGCTGGTAGCCAACTGCCCGTTCTGCCTGACCATGTTTGAAGACGGGGTCAAAGGGGCCGACGTGGAAGACCGCCTCCGGCCCCGGGACATCGCCGAGGTGCTCGCCGAGCGCCTTGCGCAGCCGATGCCCGCACAAGAACCGACCAACACCGAACAAGCGGCCTGATGGCCGGAGGGAACGCCATGAAGATTCTGGTATGCATCAAGCAGGTTCCGGACATGGAATCGAAGTTCAAGATCAACGGCGAGGGCGACTGGTATGACCGGGCTGATCTCGCCTGGCGGATGAATGAATACGACGAGTTCGCCGTCGAACAGGCGGTGCGGTTGAAGGAGCAGGTGGGCGACGCCGACCTGACCGTACTCTGCGTTGGCCCCGACCAGGTCAAGGAAACCATGAAAAAGGCCCTGGCCATGGGCTGCGAC
>CAZFPV010000320.1:0-2995 GCA_964521155.1 uncultured Desulfobulbus sp.
CCTCTATTTTGATCGCAGCCAACGCCGCCGGCGAGGTGAAGCCCGCCGCGAACAGCCGGTCGGCCAGGGACTCGTCAACTCCATCAACGGCGTTCAGATTGCGATAATCCTGATTTTCCATGTTGGCGTAGCGCTGCTCGCTCTTGACATCGATCTTCCAGCCCATCAGACGGGAGGCAAGCCGCACGTTCTGTCCCTGCCGGCCAATGGCCAGCGACAGCTGATCATCGGGCACAACCGCGGTCAGGGCCTTACGGTCGTCATCGACGATGACCATGGTGACCTCGGCCGGGGCCAGGGCGTTGCAGGCGAACTTGGCTGGGTCCGGGCTCCAGGAGACGATGTCGATCCGCTCGCCCTGCAGTTCCTGAACCACGTTCTGCACCCGCGATCCCTTGAGACCGACGCAGGCGCCCACCGGATCGACGTCCGACTCGATGGAAGACACCGCGATCTTGGCGCGGAATCCGGGCTCCCGGCTCGACCCCATGATCTTGACGATCCCCTCGGCGATCTCCGGCACCTCCATCTCGAACAGCTTGACCAGAAACTCGTTGCAGGTCCGGCTGAGAATGAGCTGGGCGTCGCGGTAGCGTCCCTCGCGGGCCTCGCGGCGAACCTCCAGCAGGTATGCGCGGATGCGGTCGCCCTGTTTGTAGGAGCGCTTGGGAATCTGCTCGTCACGGGGAAGGACGGCGTCGGTGCGGCCGAGGTTGATGATCATGTCGCCGCGCTCGAACCGCTGCACGATGCCGTTGACGATGCTGCCCTCGCGGTCGCGGTACATCTCGTAGATGACGTCACGTTCGGCGTCACGCATGCGGTGAATGATCACCTGCTTGGCAGACTGGGCGGCGATGCGGCCGAGATCGGCGATATTGTCAAGTTTTTCACCGAGATCGTCGTCCAGTTCAGCCTCGGGATCTAGCACCCGCGCATCCGCAAACGAGATCTCGGTTTCCTCGTCATAGACCTCGTCGACCACGGTGCGGTACTGAAACACCTCGACCTCGCCCAGTTCGTCGTTGAACTGCACCTCGATTTCCCTGCGGCTGCCGTACTTCTTGCGCACGGCGGCGCTGACCGCATCCTCGATGGCGCTGATCAAAAGGGAACGATCAATGCCCTTGTCCCTGCAGATCTGGTCGAGTATCCGTTTCAGATTTTCCGTTCCTACCATTGTTCCACTCCAACTCCGGCTCTCGTTTCCAGCGACGCCGCTACCCCGGCGCGCCATTAGGCCGATTCAGGTCCAGCGCTCAAAGGGTCAAGCGCGCCCTCGCTATGTTATTCATCTCCACCACGACTTCCCTGCCATCCACCACAAGGGTCACGGCATCCCCTTCGAGACCAAGCAGCGTGCCGATCAGCAACCGCTGCCCGTCATCCATGGGTTCTAACAGCTTGATGCGGGCCAGGCGTCCGGCAAAGCGGGTGAAATCCTCTCGCTTCTTGAGCGGGCGCTCCAGTCCGGGCGACGAGACCTCAAGGGTATAGGCGTGGTCAAGCAGATCCTCGACCTCGAGATAGGCGCTGATCTCCCGACTGACCTTGGCGCAATCGTCGATGGTGACGCCGCCTTCCTTGTCGATGAAAAAGCGCAGCACCCAGCCGTAGCCTTCCCGCCGGTACTGGATCTCCACCAGTTCCATGGCCATGCCGGCCAGCAGCGGCTCGACAAAGCCCTGCATGGTCGCAATCAATCGATCGGTCGCCGCTTCCACGTTTTGTCCTTGACCTGCATCCACCTTGTTGAAAAAGCCGCCACCACGCATACCCCGGTCTGGCCGCCCTGAAAAAAGGCAATAAAAAAAGCGGGCAGAGCCCACTTTCACGTACACCGACAAACCCGGCGCATCCAGCACCCGGTTTTCGGTGGGACCAGATGGCCGCCGGAACCGTACCGCGTGCGGTATGGAGCGGGCAACGGGGTTCGAACCCGCGACCCCAAGCTTGGGAAGCTTGTGCTCTGCCAACTGAGCTACACCCGCCCTCGACTCCTGCGAAGTTACGACGTTTACCGCATTACCACCCAATTGTCAAGCAACAACAAAACGATGGCCGGCATTTTTCCGCCCGCTGGCTGAGTGAGCCATGACAGGACTTCGACCGGTCGTCCGTCTCACGCCCGCCGGCCACAGCACGTCACGGTCCAGACGCTCCCTTTACAGATGCCCCATGTCGTGTATAATCGCGGCCATGGACATCATCACCACCCACATTGGCGCCGATTTCGACAGCCTGGCGGCCATGGTTGCGGCCAAGCGGCTCTACCCCGAGGCCGAACTTGTCTTCCCGGGTTCGCAGGAGCGAAGCGTCCGCGACTACCTGACCCAGGAATTCCGCAACATCTACGAGTTCAAGAAGGTCAAGCACATCGATCTGGCCCGGGTGCGGCGGCTGATCGTGGTCGACACCAGGCAGGCCGACCGGATCGGCGGCCTGGCCGAGTGCCTGACCAACCCACGGCTCGCGATCCATCTCTACGATCACCACCCGGACGCGCCCGGCGATCTGCACGGCGAACTGGAGCGGGTCGAACCCTTCGGCTCCACCACCACCCTCTTCACCCGCCTCTTTCAGGAACAGGGCATCGTCCCCACCCGTGACGAGGCCACCTTGATGGCGCTGGGCATCTATGAGGACACCGGCAGCTTCCTCCACTCCTCAACCTGCCCCGAGGACCTGACCGCTGCCGCCTGGCTGCTGGCCCGCGGCGCCAACCTCGACGTGGTCACCCAGTTTCTCTCGCGCGAGCTCTCCTCCGAGCAAATCAGCCTGATCGGCCAATTGCAGCAGGAGGCCACTGCCTACCACATCCAGGGCGTGAACGTGACCGTGGCCACCCTGACGTTGGCCGACTATGTCGATGATTTCGCCATCATTGTCCAGCGATTGATGGTCCTGGAAAACCTTGACGTCCTCTTTGCCCTGATCAGCATGGGCGAGCGCACATACCTGATCGGCCGCAGCCGTATCCCGGAGGTCAACGCCG
>CAZFPV010000321.1:0-2994 GCA_964521155.1 uncultured Desulfobulbus sp.
GTTGCTCCCTCCCAGAAGCCTCCCCCCGCCGTTGCTTCCGCCATGCCCTGCTGATGCAAATTGCTTGACAGTAATGGTCTAACCATTATAATGGCTGCAAACCAGCAGCGGGAACACCATGGAACAACTCTTTCGCAAGGCCAAACAGAACCGCGTCTTTCAGGATGTGGTCGCCCAGATCCAGGCCGCCATCCTCGACGGGGAGATCGCCGCCGGGACCAAGCTGCCGCCGGAACGGGATCTGTGCGAGCTGTTCCAGACCAGCCGCGGCACCCTGCGCGAAGCCCTGCGCATCCTCGAGCAGAAAAGCCTGATCGAGATCCGCCTGGGCGCAAGCGGCGGCGCCTATGTCCGCGACCTCAACAGCGAGCTGATGGCGGAAAACCTGGCCATGCTCATCCGCTCAAGCGCGGTGTCGCTTGAGCACCTGGAGGAGTTCCGCGAGGGCATCGAGGGCACGGTGGCCGCACTGGCCGCCCGTCGCGTCACCACCGAGGACGCGGCCGCCCTCAACCAACTGCTCGCCCAGGCCGATCAGCTGCGCGCCGAAGGCCTGGCTCGCTGGAGCGACTTTGTCCGCATCGACGAGCAGATCCACATGGCCATCGCCCGCATCGCCGGCAACCCGCTCCACACCTTTGTCCTCACCAGCCTCCACGCCAACATCCACCGCTATTACGACAAGTTCCTCACCGTCGGCGAGCACGAGATGGAAGAAAACTACCAGGATCTCCGCCAGCTGATCGAGGCCGTCACCGGCGGTCAGCCGGAGCGGGCCCTGGCGCTGGCCCGCGAGCACGTCCTCCGGTTCAGCGACTACATGCGCAACAAACGCCGCTGACCGGGCGGCTCGGTAGCAAAGAACCAATCCACGCCCAACCCACCTGCAGATGGAGCACCCCATGGACAACACCGTACAGCAGAACCTCACCGCCGAGGCCGTCGCTCTGGCCGAACAGTGGCAGAATCGCGCCAACCAGCTGCTGACCAAGGAAGAGAAAATCATCCAGGAGCAGATGAAGCGCCTGCTCACCCATCCGCACGACAAGGTCCTCTTGAGCCGGATGATCGATCAGAGTTTCCGCTCCCACGATCCTAAACGGGTGGCCGACCAGATCAGCAGCCTGATGAAGGAAGAGGGCGTGCCCGAGTTCTTCAGCCGAGTGGAGAAACTGCTCATCCAGATGTTCATCGGCGTGGGCAAGCACTTCTCCTCGCTGGCCGTTCCCAAGCTGATCGAGCAGATGCGCTCCAGCAGCAGCCGGGCCATCATCCCCGGCGAACCCGACGAGTTGCGCGCCCATCTGCACAAGCGCAAGGGCCAGGGCATCCGCATGAATATCAACCACCTGGGCGAGGCGGTGCTGGGCGAGAACGAGGCGGCCCATCGTAAGGCCACCTATATCAAGGATATGGAGGATCCGGATGTCGAGTACATCTCGATCAAGATCTCGACCATCTATTCCCAGATCAGTTCGCTGGCTTTCGAGGAGACCGTCGCCACCCTTAAGGACCGGCTCTCGGCCATCTACCGCGTGGCCAAGCGCAACACCTTCACCCGGCCGGACGGGACCACGGTGGCCAAGTTCGTCAATCTGGACATGGAAGAGTACCGTGACCTGGAGATCACCTACCAGGCCTTCATCGCCACCCTGGAGCAGGAAGAGTTCTTTGATTACTCGGCCGGCATCGTCCTCCAGGCCTACCTGCCCGACAGCTTCGCCATCCAGGAGCAACTGACCGCCTGGGCCCGCGACCGGGTCGCCCGAGGCGGCGCGCCGATCAAGCTGCGCATCGTCAAGGGCGCCAACATGGAGATGGAGAAACTCGAGTCGGCGCTCAACAACTGGCCGCTCGCGCCCTACGACAACAAGCTCGAGGTTGACGCCAACTACAAGCGGATGGTCACCTACGGCATGCAGCCGGAGAACATCCGCGCAGTCAACCTGGGCATCGCCTCCCACAACCTGTTCGAGCTGGCCTACGCCTGCGTTCTCGCCAGGCACAACGGGGTCTCAGAGCTGTTCTACTTCGAGATGCTCGAGGGCATGGCCGACCACGTCCGCCGCGCCCTGCAGGAGACCTCGGGCGACGTGCTCCTGTACGCGCCGGTGGCGAGCAAAGACGAATTCATCAACGCCATTGGTTACCTCATCCGCCGCCTGGACGAGAACACCTCACCAGAGAACTTCCTCCGCTACAGCCCGGACCTGCATGTCAACTCCGGTGAATGGTCCTTCCTCAAGAAGAGCTTCCTCGCCTCCTGCCAGAGCATGGAAACGGCCCAGAACTGCCCCAATCGCATCCAGGACCGCACCACCGAGACCTTTGCCCCGACAATCTCCACCTATCACCGCAACAGCTTTGTCAACGAACCGGACACCGACTGGTCCATGGCCGCCAACCGGCGCTGGGCCGAGGGCATCCGCGAGCGCTGGATGAAGTCGCCGGGCGCGGAACCCCTGCTCGTGCCGGTGGTGATCGCGGGCGAGGAGTTGTTCGAGGGCCGCAAGACCGTGGATTGCATTGATCCCAATCAGACCGGCGAGAAGATCCCGACCGGACGCTACGCCCTGGCCACGGCCGAGGATGCCGAGCGGGCGCTGGCTGTGGCCAAGGCCGACCCTGACGGCTGGCGGCTGAAAAGTGCTGCCGAGCGGCACGAGGTGCTGGCCCGGGTGGCCATGGAGTTGCGCCAGAGCCGCGGCGACTTGATCGGGGTGGCCGCTTCGGACACGGGCAAGGTTTTCACCGAGGCCGACGTCGAGGTCTCCGAGGCCATAGATTTTGCTGAATTTTACCCCTGGTCGGTGCGCCAGTTCGAGCAGCACCGGAATCTGGCATTGCGCGGCAAGGGCGTCGGCCTGGTGATTTCGCCCTGGAATTTCCCCATCGCCATCCCCTGCGGCGGCATCGCCGCCGCGCTCGCTGCCGGCAACACCGTCATCTTCAAGCCGGCCTCGGACGCGGTCCTCACCGCCTGGATGCTCTGCC
>CAZFPV010000322.1:0-1942 GCA_964521155.1 uncultured Desulfobulbus sp.
GCCTACCTGCCGGGCGGTCAGACAGCAATGCTTGTATTTCTTGCCCGAACCGCAGGGACAGGGTTGGTTCCTACCGATTTTCGTCATACTGGTGTTCCTCGTTATAAAAGCGGATGTTTTCGCACCCGCAAAAATGGTTCAGCCGCTGTTTGTACCCTGAATTGCGGGAACAGTTCAACCAAAAGCAGCCGCGCTCTCTTGGTGCGGTCAGCCTCGTAGCACCTCACTCCTTCCCCACGGCCCAACCTTTGCCGCTCAGGTGAACTCCAGGCCAACCGCGTTGTAGCGTTCCCAGATGGCCTGGAAGGCCGCCCGGTTATCCAGGAGGATGTCCACCAGCCTGGGATCAAAGTGCTTGCCCCGCTCCTGGCGGAAATGGTCGAAGACCTCCTCCCAGGTCCAGGCCTCGTGGTAGACCCGCCGGTTGGAGAGGGCGTCAAAGACGTCGGCCACGCCGATGATCCGCCCATGGATGTGGATCTCCTCGCCCTTGAGCCCCTGCGGATAGCCCTGGCCGTCCCAGCGCTCGTGGTGCAGCAGGACGATGCGGGCCGCAGCCTGGATGATCGGGCTGGACGAGCTCATCAGCAGGTCGTGGCCGCGGTAGACATGGGTCTTGATGGTGTCGTATTCCTCGGCTGTCAAGGGGCCGGGCTTGTTGAGGATGGCGTCGGGGATGCCTACCCTGCCGAGGTCGTGGGTGGTGGAGGCCAGCCGGAGCATTTCCGCCTCCTCCTCGCCCAGGCCGCACCGCAGGGCCAGCAGGCGGGCGTACTCGGCCACCCGACGAACGTGGCTGCCGGTCTCGGCCGAGCGGCACTCCATGGTCTCGGCGATGTGAAAGATGATCTCCTTCTGGGTGTCCTCGATGCCCTTGTTGAGGAAGAGATTGTCAAAGGCGAGCGAGACGTTGGTGAAGAACAGCTCCAGCAGATCGAGATCGTTTTCGTCGAGCACCTTGGCGATCTCGAAGTAGAGAAAATTCTCCGGCCCGGTCTGGCTCTTGAAGTACCAGGCACAGCGACCGCCCTCGCAGTAGAAGCCGTGAGGCTGGGTTTTGGCCATCCCCAGGGCCGTGCCGATCAGCGGGGCGCCGATGTCGCTGACCGGCCGGTCGACGCAGCCGCTGAACTCGCCGGTGGCCGCAAGCACCACCGAATTGCCGTCTATGCCCGAGGCGGTCAGGCCGGAGGCCGCGCCGGCCATGGTCTCCTCGCGCAGGGCCAGGATGGAGGCCAGTTGTTCGAGCACGCCGCGCCCGAGTTTCTCCAGGGACTGGCGCTCGAAGATGCCCGAGCTGGCCTCGATGATCCGTTTCAGGCCGCGGCGGTGGTCCTCGATGGTGGTGATAAAACTGTAGCTGCGCAGGGCCGAGATGATGGTCACCAGCATCTTGTCCAGGGTCAGCTCGGTCTTCTCCTTGTAGTCGTTGATGTCGTATTCGACAATCACCCGGGCGGCCGGAGCCTTGCCGGGCTGGCCGGTGCGCAGGACGATGCGCACGGCATGGTTGCCCAGTTCCTCGCGGATGTAGTGCACCAGCCTGAGCCCACTGTCCTCGGTCTCCATGACCACATCAAGCAGGACCACCGCCAGGTCGTTGCTCCCGGCCAGGATCCGCCGTGCCTCTTCGCCGCTGTAGGCGTGGAGGAACTGCAGCTTTCTCCCAAGAAACTCCAGATCCTTGATCATGAAGGTGGTGACGCTGTGCACCTCGGCGTCGTCATCGACGATCAGGACCTTCCACGGCCCGGCGGTCGCCGGGTCGGGCACGGTATCTGGACGAGCCGCCTCGGCTTCGTCCTTGAACAGAATCTCATCGGGATCGGCCATCACACCTCCGTGTGCAGCGGCATGGTCACAAGAAACGTCGTTCCCTGGCCCGGTCCGCTTTCGCAGCGGATGCTGCCGCCCAGGGTGGCGGTGACGATGTTGAAGACGA
>CAZFPV010000322.1:1952-2985 GCA_964521155.1 uncultured Desulfobulbus sp.
GGTGAAAAAGGGCTCGAAGATGCGGTCACGGACCTCGGCGGGCATGCCCCTGCCATTGTCGCTGTAGCGCAGTTCGAGGCCCGCCCCGGTCACCTCGACCTCGATGCGGATCAGGCCGGCCTGGTCGGGGGTAAAGGCGTGCACCAGGGAATTAAGGATGAAGTTGGTCAGGATCTGGGCAAAAGCGCCCGGGTAGCTCTCGATGGTCAGCGCCTCGTCGCAGCGCACCTCTATGCGATGGGCGGTTTTCTTGAGCTTGGGCCGGAGGCTGAGCAGGAGCTCGTCGATGTAGGCGCGGACGTTGAACGGCCGGCGCGCCTCGGAGACCTGGTCGGCGGCCACCATCTTGAAGCTGCGGATCAGGTCCGAGGCCCGGTTGAGGTTGGCCAGGACCATGGCCGAGCCCTCGCGGGAATCCTCCAGGAACTGGGTCAGGTCGGAACGCTTCATCTCCCCTTGGGCAAACAGCTCGGCCAGGACCCGGTTCTTCTCGGCCAGGGTCGAGCCGGCGGACAGGGCCACGCCCACCGGGGTGTTGATCTCATGGGCCACGCCGGCCACCAGTTCGCCCAGGGCGGCCAGTTTTTCCGACATGACCAGCTGCCCCTGGGTGCGGCGCAGATCCTCCAAGGCGGTCTGCAACTCCTGGTTGGCGCCGGCCAGTTCCTCGGTGCGCCGGGTCACGCGATCCTCGAGTTCCTCGTTGAGCCGCTGCAGTTCCTCGGCCGCCAGCCGTCGCTCGCTCTCCTTGCGTGCCAGGCCCTCAGCCATGCCGTCGAAGGCGGCGGCCAGCTGGCCAAGTTCGCCCTCTGTGGCGGCGATGCCGGTGCGGACGGTCAAGTCGCCCGCCGCCAGCCGGGACGTGGCAGCCATCAGCGCCCGCAGGCGGCGCATGATCGCGGTCTCGCCCACGAACCAGGCCGTGCCAAGCGCCAGCAGGGCCGCCAGCACCAGCAGGGCGACGTTGCGCACCACCACTGCGCGCGCCCCGGCCAGGGCCTGGTCCACCGGGATGCCCAGGCGAATCATAAGG
>CAZFPV010000323.1:0-2971 GCA_964521155.1 uncultured Desulfobulbus sp.
GGTCAGGGCGTCGCCCTGGCCGTACTGGCACCAGGTGCTGCCCGGGCAGGCCTGGACGTAATGCACCCGGTTGCGGGTGTGCGGCAGGCTGTCCGGGATCTGTAACTCGGCCTTGAGCGCCTCCAGGGCTTCGGGCTCCATGCCCAGGAAGGCAACCCGCTGGGCGCTGGTGATCTTGGTCCGCTGGACCCGGTATTTTCGGGCCAGTCCGGCCAGTTGTTCCAGATCTTCCGGGCTCAGCAGGCCGGCCTGAAAATGGGGCAGAACGAGATAGGTTTTCTGCTGGTCGCTCATGGGCGTGGTCCGGGCAGACCTCGACCGGACCGGTTGATCCGGCCGAGGTGTGTTGACGTTGACAGAGGGTGAATGGATCAGCCGAGAATGGCTTTCAGGTCGGCTTCCGGGGTGTCCACCGGCTTGATGGCAAAGGTGTTGACCAGAAATTCAAGCACGGCCGGGCTGATGAAGGCCGGCAGCGACGGTCCGAGGCGGATATCCTTGATCCCCAGATAGAGCAGGGTCAGGAGGATGGCCACCGCCTTCTGCTCGTACCAGGAGAGTACCATGGACAGCGGCAGGTCGTTGACGCCGCAGCCAAAGGCCTTGGACAGGGCCACCGCGATCTGGATGGCCGAGTAGGCGTCGTTGCACTGGCCCACATCCAGCAGGCGCGGGATGCCGCCGATGTCGCCGAGCTGCTTGTCAAAGAAGCGGAACTTGCCGCAGGCCAGGGTCAGGACCATGCAGTCGGCGGGCACCTGCTCGACAAAGCGGGTGAAGTAGTCGCGGCCGGGCTTGGCGCCGTCGCAGCCGCCCACCAGGAAGAAGTGGCGGATGGCTCCCGATTTGACCGCCTCGATCACCTTGTCGGCCACGCCGATCACGGTGTTGCGACCAAAGCCGACCAGGACCTGGCCGTTGTCGACCTCATCGGAGAATCCGGGCATGGCCAACGCCATCTCGACCACCGCCGAATAGTCCTTGTCGGCAATGTGCTTGACGCCGGGCCAGCCCACCAAGCCGTTGGTGAAGACGCGGTCCTTATAGTCGTCGCGCGGTTTCTGGATGCAGTTGGTGGTGAACAGGATCGGTCCCGGGAAGTTGGGGAACTCCTTGTGCTGATTCTGCCAGGCCGTGCCGAAATGACCGTAGAAATGCGGGTACTTTTTCAGTTCCGGATAGCCGTGGCAGGGCAGCATCTCGCCGTGGGTGTAGATGTCGATGCCCTTACCCTCGGTCTGCTTCAGGAGCAGTTCCAGGTCGTGCAGGTCGTGGCCGGTGATCAGGATGCACTTGTTCTTGCGATGTCCGAGCGGCACGGGGGTCGGCGCCGGGTGGCCGTAGGTGCCGGTGTTACCGGCGTCGAGCAGTTCCATGGTGCGCAGGTTGATCTCGCCAGCCTTCATGGCCACGGGCACGCACTGGTCCACGGTCAGGCCGGGCACGAGCATCACGGCCAGGGCCTCATAGCAGAAGGCGGCAATGGCCGGATCGGTCTTGCCAAGGATGGCGGCGTGATCGGCATAGGCGGCGATGCCCTTGAGACCGTACAGCAGGGTCTGCTTGAGCGAGCGGATGTTGACGTCGCTGTCCAGGTTCTCGATCAGGTTCAGCGCCTTCCCCTGGGCGGACAGATCGGTAATGGAACCGGTGGGGATGAAGTTTGCCGGGGCCTCGGTGAAATCGGTCTTACCGCCAGCTGCTGCCACCTTGGCCTTCATGGCCTCGCGCAGTTCAACCGCCCGCTTGATCAGAACCACGAACCGGTCCGGATCGAAATCGACGTTAGTCAGGGTGGAAAAGATAGCTTCAAAGGTGAACAGGTCGGTGGCCTCGTCAACAATGCCCAGTTTTCTGCCTTCCTGGGCGTACAGTGCCAGGCCCTGCATGGCATAGATCAGCAGATCCTGGAGATCGGCGACATCCTCGTTCTTGCCGCATACACCGGCGATGGTGCACCCGATACCTTTGGCGGTCTGTTCACACTGGTTACAAAACATGGCATTCCTCCTCGTCAGATTGATTTTATGTCGCCTTCGACATTGTTCCTCAGTAGTATGCCTGTACTGTACACCTTCTCAGGGTATATTCCTTGATGCAGATCAATTGTCGAATCTTTTTTCCCCATGGATAAAAAAATAGCGATCCTGGCAAACAGCCTGCTATTCAACGGTTTGCCGGCTCAACAACTGCGGGAGATGGCCGCCATCTGCATTGCTAAACGCTACCGCAGGGGCGAGTCGATCTTTTTCGAAGGTGATCCGGGCATCGGCTTTTACATGGTGGCCAGCGGCAAGGTGAAGATCTTCAAGACCTCGCTGGAGGGCAAGGAGCAGATCCTGCACATTTTCGGCCCAGGCGAACCGTTTGGCGAGGTGCCGGTGTTCCATGGCAACCCCTTCCCGGCCAATGCCGAGACCCTGAGCGAGGCTGAGCTGCTGTTTTTTCCCCGGACCGAATTTGTCGGGCTGGTGAGCTCCAACCCGTCGCTGGCCCTCAACATGCTGGCCATGCTGGCCCTGCGTCTGCGCCGATTCACCACCCAGATCGAAAACCTTTCCCTGAAAGAGGTGCCCGGCCGGCTGGCCTCCTACCTGCTCTATTTGACCGAAGAACAGGAGCGGAGCGACCGGGTGGTGCTGGACATCCCCAAAGGCCAGCTGGCTAGCCTCCTGGGCACGAGTTCCGAGACCCTGTCGCGCATTTTCGCCAAAATGACCGAGGAAGGGCTCCTCCGGGTCGAGGGCAAGACCATCGACCTGCTGGATATTGAGAGGTTGAAGGAACGATGAAGGGTGAAGTTCGACGCGACGAGGAGGCAAAAGCAGATGGTGCCCGTAAAGTAGTGCCCGATGCCGGATCTTCATCAGTGCCATGGGATTTGTTTTCCTGTCTGACGCTGACGGTCCTGACCCTGATGTCTCTGCTGTCGGTTTGGTATATCCTTTCAAATAGAGGAGATGTGCATATA
>CAZFPV010000324.1:0-2940 GCA_964521155.1 uncultured Desulfobulbus sp.
ATCAGGCGGTGGACGCCATCTTCGCCTACGTCGCCCGCACCAACTTCGCGGCCCTTGGTCTGGTGGGCGTTCTTGGTCTGATCGTGGTGGTGCTGCTGGTGCTCTCCTCGATCGAAGACGCCATGAACGCCATCTGGCACACCCGCAAGGGACGGTCGATTCTGCGCAAGCTCATGGATTACCTGGCGCTGCTGATCCTGCTGCCGATCTCGATCAACATTGCCCTGGCTGCCGAGGCTGTGCTGGCCAGCGAGCGGATCATGGAGCGCATCAGCCTGATCGTGCCCACCGCCTGGGTGGCCGCCCTGCTGATCAAATTCGTGCCCTTTCTCTTTGTCGTTCTCACCCTGATGTTTCTCTACCTCTTCTTCCCCCATGTCCGGGTGAAGACCGGCCCGGCCTTCATCGGGGCTGTTTTCGCCGCGGCCTGCTGGTTCATCGTGCAGAAATTATATTTCGTTCTGCAGGTGGGCGTGGCCAACTACAACGCCATCTACGGTTCGTTCGCCACGGTGCCCCTGTTTCTCGTCTGGCTGCAGATCGGCTGGACCTTCATCCTTCTGGGCGCCCTGCTTGCCTATGCGATGCAGCACCACAGCCAGTATGATTTCCTCGGCGCCCCCCAGTCGCCGCAACGCCAGCTGCAGACCGCCTTCGACATCCTGCAGCTGGTGTATGCCAATTTCGCCGCCCGTTCGCCAACCACCACCCCCCTGCTGCAGGAACGCATTCCCCAAACCAGGCTGGCCGACATTGAGACCGTGGTCAGGATATTGATCAGCGGCCAGATCCTCGGCGTTCGCGAAGAAAATGGCGACGACCTGCTGTTGCCGCTGACCCCGGCGGAAAACCTGAACGGCCGGGAGATCGTGGAGCTGATCCTCGGCTGCGAACAACTGCCGACCGAGGGCGGCCATTTGGCCGGGTATGCCATTGCCGCCGCCGGCGGCGCCCTGACCGATCATCCTGTATTCGCCCCTCCTTCCCCCCAGGAGCGCCATGGACAAGGGATCGAACCAGACCCTTCATAAACGGCTCGGCAGCAACAACCTGCTGCTCGTTGTCGCCGACGGATACACCTCTCCCCAGGATACAGCCACCCCGAGCAGCCATTGCCTGGCCGCTCTCGCCCTGACGCTTGCCGACCGGCTCAATGCCTATGCCGTCGTCAACGCTAAGTATAAGAAAGAAATCATGGATCTGGCCGATATCCGCGCGGTGCGAAGCCGACCGCGGGTGCTCGATGCCTTCCTTGGCCAGATCAAGCAATTCAAGGATGAGATCGCCGGCAACGGCCTGCTGCCGCTGATGCTCGTCCTCCAGGTCCTGCCGGCAAGCGAACACCCGGAGGAGATGCTTCTGCTGGGTTACGGTCAGGGCGAGCGCGGCGTTGCCGAACAGCCGCACCGCCCCACCCTGTCGCCGTCGTTGCTGACCAAAATACGCATGGCCATCGAGGATCAGCACCTGCGCACCGGAATCGCGCCGACCAACTCACCGTTCTGCGGCCGGGAGAGTCATCATCTCAACCAGTTATTCCGGCAGAAGGAACACCTCGACGGCTTTCTTGATCCAGAGGTGCTGTCGCTGCTGCTGTCTGTCCGGTACGATCTGGTGCGCGAACCACAGACGACCCAGTCCATCGCCCTGATGCTGAGCACGGCCCTGAGCCAGTTCTGCCAGGCCATGTCGCTGGTCCGCTCCATCGACCTCGCCAATATCGACGCGGCCAGTGAAGAGGATCGGCGGTTTATTTTCCGTCTCCAGGGAGATGCGCGCTACGCCGATCTGCTGCGGGAGTCCTACATCGATGAACTGGCCGAGTCGATCGACCGCAACGGTTTGCTTCACCCGCTGGTCCTACTGAAAAAGAACGACGGCAGGTACCGGATTCTTTGCGGATTCAGACGGTTGCAGGCCATGAAACGGCTGGGTTGGGAACGGGTCGAGGCCAAGGTCTACCAGGAGAACGATTTCTCGGCCGAGGATTTCTTTCACATCTCGCTGGCCGAGAACACCAAACGGCGAAACCTCAATCCGCTGGAAATCGGCAACTTTCTCGAATCGGCCAGTACGACCCTGGGGTTGAACAACACTGAATTGGCAGAGCGGTTTGGCGGCACCCTTGGCATTGGCAAGCCGGGACAGAAGGTATCCCAGTCAACTATCCACAAATATCGCAAGGTCAACCAAATCCGCACGCGCGGGGAATCAGCGGAAATCGTCTCGGATGTGATTAACGAAAAGCTGCAGTTCTCGGTAGCCGCCGAGATCCTGGCCCCGATTCGGGATGCCAGGGATCGCGACAGTCTGTATCTGCGGATCATCCAACCGCTGGCGCCGACCCGGCCACAGCTGGCCAAGATCGTGACAGCCCTGGGTGAATGGTCCAGCTCGCTGCATGAGGCGATTGCCCAGCCTGCGGTGCAGCGGGCCATCGCCAGGGCGAGCGCCTCGCCCCAGCCGGCGGCAGCCCTGCTCAAGCATTTGACCCGGACCCGCGAGCGGAAGCGATCACCGCAGCTGGCGCTTTTCACCACCAAGGTTGAGGATTTCCGCCGCACCTGTTTCGGTGCCGGGAGCAGCAAACGCGACTTCAACATCACCCCGGCATCAATTGCCGGAGATGAGGTTCTCGTCAATCTGCGCCTGAGAAAGGGGGAAGAACGCGCAACCCTGCGTAAGGTGATCGAAGCCCTGGAGCAACAGGATCTCTTCGCCCGGTTGTGGACGGACGAGACGCCCTGAGCAGGGAAATTTGATTTCGTATCCGCGTGTTACTGGCGCAACCGGCCTAATTTCGCATGCGAAAAATGGCTGGAAAAGGCCTCCGGTTCAGGGGCTCTGTAGTAGCTGATGGGTCGAGCGCAGTTGCCGGACCAGATCCTCTGGCGCCACCTCCGCCGCCCGGGCAATTTCACCAAAATCACACCAATCCAC
>CAZFPV010000325.1:0-2923 GCA_964521155.1 uncultured Desulfobulbus sp.
TCCCCCGCCTGTCCACCGGCCCGAACCGGACCACCGGCCGCCGGTTGTGCATCGCGATCCGCCCCGGCGTCAATATTACCGTCACGACGACTGGCGGCGGCGCAGATGCGTGGAGATGTGGGGTAGGGGCCCCTCGTATTACCGGTGCCTGGATGGCCACCATGACTACCTGTACCCCGGGTCGCGCTACGAGCGGGATACATCCGTGTATATCGAGACCCTGCCGCCGCCGGTGGTGCAATATCAAGTCTCTGAGCTCCCAGCCAGCCTGCAGGCGGACCGGTTTCCGGTGTGGTTTGCACCACGGGTTGCCGGCAATGGCGTTGTTGTCGTGCAGGACCCGGATCGGAATGAACGCGCCTTCCATCTGGCAGGCATCCGGGCTGGCAACGATCCCGGCCTGCTTGACGACTGCATCGCGCGCAACCTCACCGAACCGAGCGTGCAGATCAATGAGGCAGCATCCTTCAGTAGTTTCCGGGGCGCAGACGCCGAGGCCGTGGTGTTTGCCGGCGGCACAGCGCTCAATATCCAGGTTCTGGCCGAGGGGTGCGCCGAGTTCGATGACCGGCAATGTCGCAACCTGGGGCTGGACATCTGCGATATGCTCCTGGATGCCGAAACCTCTGCCCGGCGCGAACGTCTGGGCCTGTGGCGCTAACCGTATTCCTTCCACGGCAGGTTCGATTTTCTAGGGCTTGCCTGGTTTTCTGAAGACAACAGTCCTCCAATGACCCCAAACACCATGTCCGAAGCAGGGCGACCGTCGGAGAGCAGTCCCTCCGATCCCGTCATCCGGGAAGAAGTCTTTGTATTTCTCGATGCCCGGGGCCGTCGCTGGCCACGGGTCAGGCGGGTTGCGGTGGTGGCAGGCGCCCTGCTCTTTCTCGCCGTGGTCCTTTTTGTCCAGACTCTGGTTGTGCAGCCGCAGCTGCCCCTGCCGGCAGCGGTCGAGCAACTCAAGGCTAGGCTCAAGGCCTCGCCGTCAAATGGTCGGCCCTCGCCGCAGAAGGCCACCATCCCCCTGTGGCAGCAATTCACCAAGGCGGGCCGGCATGCCCTGGCGCCGCCGCAGGCCGTTGCCCAGACGCACCCCGCGGGCCCAGTCCCGCTGCCTTCCCCGACCAGGACAAGCCTTGCCGGACGGGAGATTCGGCTGGGTTTTTATGAGGGCTGGGATCCGGCCAGTGTTGATTCGCTCAAGGCCCACGCCGACCAGTTGACCCACCTCTGCCCTGATTGGCTGACGCTTGCGGACAGTCAGGGAAAGCTCAAGAGCCAGACCAGCCAGGAAGTGATCGATCTGGCCGAGGACCGGGGGGTGACCCTGATGCCGCTGTTGCGCAACCTGGGCAGTGACGACGCCTGGTCGCCCGAGGCAGTGGAGGCGATCATCAACGGGCCGGCCGATCGCCGCCAGCAGTTCACCATCAATCTCGTCGACACCCTGCAGGCGATGCACGCCGGCGGCGTGGTCATTGACTGGCAGCAGGTGGATCCGGCCTACAAGGCAAACCTGACCGCCTTTTTCGCCAGTCTCGCCGCCACGCTGCACGCCAGCGGCCTGGAACTCTGGCTCTGCGTGCCGCCGGGGCATGATCTTCGCGTCTACGATATCGAGGGATTGGCCCCGCATGTGGACCGTTTCGTCGCCATGCTCCACGACGAGAACGCCGAATCAGATCCGCCCGGGCCGATCACCTCGCGCGAGTTTTTCGAGGGCTGGCTGGCTGCCCTGGTCGATGGCTACGGCACGCCGTCGCAATGGATCATCTCGCTGGGATCCTATGGCTATGACTGGACCGAGGGCAAGGAGGAAGCGGAACATATCGGCTTTCAGGATGTGATGAGCCGCGCCGGCCGGGCCTCCCTGACGGGCAGCGACTTTGACGCCCGGTCGCGCAACCCTCACTTCATGTATGAGGAGGCCGGAACAGTGCATTCGGTCTGGTTCCTCGACGCGATCACCTTTCTCAACCAGTTGATGCGCGCCCGGCAGCATCGCGCCGGCGGTGTGGCCATTTCCCGACTTGGCATCGAGGATCCGGGCATCTGGCAGGTGCTGGCCCAGGATCCGGACAAACGTCCTGACCAGGAGGCCTTGGCGCCGCTGGAAACCATCGCCCCGGGTGAGGCCATCGCCCATATAGGTCAGGGCAATCTCATCAGCGTCAACGACGACCGTGCCGACGGCAGCCGCCGCATCGCCATCGAACCCGATGCCGGCCAGGGATTCCAGGCCACCGCTCGCTACGAGGTCTTTCCCAGGTATCTGACCGTGCTGCACCAGGGCGGGTCAGCGGACAAGGTCGCCATCACCTTTGACGATGGACCCGACGAGGAGTGGACGCCCCAGTTGCTCGATGTGCTCAAGGCAAAAGGGGTGAGCGCCGCCTTCTTCCTGATCGGCGCCAACATGGAGGCGCACCCCGAACTGGTCGAGCGCATTGTCCGCGAGGGTCACATGATCGGGGTGCATACCTATAGTCACCCCAATCTGGCCGAGGTTTCGGAAGAACGGGCCCGGCTGGAGTTCAACGCCACCCAGCGGTTGACCGAATCGATCACCGGTCACTCCACCATGCTGTTTCGGCCGCCGTACAACGCCGATTCCCGACCGCGCTCGCCGGAGGAACTGATCCCGGTCAAACAGGCCCAGGCCATGGGCTATTTGACCGTGACCGAGGACATTGACACCGAGGACTGGGACCAGCCCGAGGCGGCGACCATGGTTGGACGGGTGAAAGCCGGCCGCCAGCAGGGCGGCAACATCGTCCTGCTCCATGACGCCGGCGGCGACCGCAGCCGGACCGTCGAGGCCCTGCCCCTGATCATCGACTACCTGCGGGCCAGGGGCGACGCTGTCGCGCCGCTGCCCGAACTGCTCGACATCCCTGCAGCGCAACTGATGCCGGTGGTGCCG
>CAZFPV010000326.1:0-802 GCA_964521155.1 uncultured Desulfobulbus sp.
GTGTAGAAGACCGGTTGGGCATCGAGGTCGGCAGGGGAGAGCCGCGGCAGCCTGCGCAGGTCTTCGGTTGAGGTGCGGCTTGACTGGAGCGCCATCAGGGCCCGGGTGCGGTCCACCAGCTCGCGCCGGCCGAGATCGTCAAGGGTGCGGGCGTGGGCCTGCAACCGTTCCTGCTCCTCGCGCTGAAGCAAATCACCCTTGCTGGCGTCCGGCGCCAGGATTACCGTGGCCGTGGCCGGGTTCTCCAGCAGATGGGTGCGGATCAGCTGCTCGAAGTACCGGTTGTCGAGCGCATCCTGCCTGATTTCCGCCAGCAGTTCCTCGATCCGCAGGGCATCGAAGGGCGTCATCCGCTGCTTCATCGCCGGCTGGGCCTTGCCGATCAGATCCAGTCCACGCTGCGCCTTGTTCAGATCCTCCCGCACGGAAAATTCATACTTGTTCAATTCGGAAAGCACCAGGTCCCTGTCCAGCCCCTGATCCACCATCCGGGTCAGGGTCGCCCGGTAGAGATTCTGGAAGTGTTCCCGTTTCTCCGGATCGGAGCCGATCAGATACGTGATCATGAGGGTGCGGATGGTCGAGCTTGAAAGAAACAACCCTCCGAAATCGCGGCATAAATTTGCGTTGATTATGGCCTTCTTCAGGGGTGAACCATCGGAATTGAAGAGGATGTTGGCGATGACCTGGAAGGCGGCGGTGAGCTTGCGGTCATGGATGGTGCCCACGGCCGAACTGAGAGCGATGAAGGTTTTCTGGTCGAGCGGACCGCCGGGCTGGACAGGATAGCTCTCCTCGATGA
>CAZFPV010000326.1:812-2920 GCA_964521155.1 uncultured Desulfobulbus sp.
CCTCGATGAGGATGGGTTCGCTGGGGGCGTCGCCTTCGACGATGGTCGCCTTGGCCACTGGCGCCGGATAGTTGCTGAGGAAATTATCTTCTATGAAGGCGAGTTCCTGGTCGAGAGGGGCGTCGCCGTAGAAGAAGAAGGTGCTGTTGGCCGGATGGTAATGGGTACGGTGGAAATCGACGAACTGCTCGTAGCTGAGGTCCGGGATGCAGCGAGGATCGCCGCCGGATTCGTGGGCATAGGTGGACCCGGGCATCAGGGCGCCGTAGGTGTGGTGGAACAGGGCGCGGATGGGGTCGGAGAAGGCGCCCTTCATCTCGTTGAAGACCACGCCCATGTACTGGAGTTGGTCGTCTTCCTGCTCAAGGTGGTGGTGCCAGCCCTCCTGCTCGAAGGTGGAGCGGAGCAGCAGGGGATGGAAGACCACGTCGCAGTAGACATCCATGATGTTGAAATATTCCTGGAGGTTGCGGGTGGCGAACGGGTACCAGGTAGTGTCCGCGCCGGTCATGGCGTTGAGGAAGGTCATCAGCCCGCCCTTGTTGATCTCGCCGAACACGTCCTTGACGGGATACTTCTTCGAGCCCATGAGCACCGCGTGTTCGAGGATGTGGGCCACGCCGGTGGAGTCCTCGGGTACGGTCATGAAGGAGACGCAAAAGGTCTTGTTGGGGTCCTGGTTCTTGATGGCCAGGGCCTGGCAGCCGAGCACCGCATGGGTGAAGAGATACACGGTGGATTGAATCTCCGGGATCTCTTCGCTGCGTTCAAGGATAAAACCGTGATGGGTGGAACCGATGGCGTAGGCTGTCATGATAATGGGCGATAGCAATGGAAGTTAAAAAAGTTTGTGTGAATCTAGCAAGATGGTAACAGGGCCAGCGTTTGTCAAGGCCACATCCATCATGGCCCCGAACATTCCCGCCTGGGTGGGGATGCCGTGCAGCCGGCAGGTTTCGAGGAACTGCTCGTACAATTGCCGGGCAGTGTCGGGCTGGGCGGCATCGTTCCACGACGGACGACGGCCCTTGCGGCAGTCGCCGCAGAGGGTGAACTGGGAGACCACCAGCAGTTGTCCGCCCACCTCGAGCAGCGAACGGTTCATCAGTCCGGCGTCGTCCTCGAAGATGCGCAGGTGAAGGATCTTGTCCACCATCCAGGCGAGATCCTTGGGGCCGTCAAGGCGATGGACGCCGAGCAGGACCAGCAGGCCGAACCCGATGGCGCCGACAACACGGTCCTCGACGGTGACCTGCGCCTGGCTGACGCGCTGGACTACGGCTCGCATGCACTACCTCCGAAAAGCGCGACCGGTCATGGTCGTCAGGCCGCCTCGTCAGGCGGCCTGGCAACCTGATCGGGAGCGGGCAGCAGGACTCCGGTCTGATACTGGATGATGGCGATGGAGGCCAGCGTCGCCGTCTCGCCGCGCAGGATCAGGTGGCCCAGGGAAACGGTGGTGAATAGCCGTTCGCGGAGCAGGCGCAGGTCATCCCCGTGCAGGCCGCCTTCCGGACCGAGGAACAGACAGATCGATCCTGGCCGCTCGCCCAGGCCGCCGGGCAGTCCCTGCGAGCGCTCGCCCTCCCAGGCGGCCAACCGGTGGACAAAGGGGCTGCAATCCAGATCGGCCAAGGCGGTAGCCGGCCGGATCAGCATCGGCTGGGTGCGCCGGCACTGTTTGCAGGCCTCGATCATGATCCGCTGCCAGCGCTCGTGCTGGTTGTCCCGCTGGCCATGGTTCTCGCAGTGTTTGCTTATGACCGGGACAAAGGCGTGGACGCCGAGTTCGGTAGCCTTCTGGATGAGCAGGTCCATCTTTTTGCCCTTGAGCAGAGCCTGGGCCACGGTCAGCGGCGAAGGCGACCACGCCTCGGTTGCCTGGCGGACAGTCGTGACCGTGGCCACCACCTGGTGTGTGCCCACGGCGGTGAGTTCGGCCGTGTACACCTTGCCCAGGCCGTCAAAAAACTCCACCGCCGCGCCGGGACCAAGGCGCAGCACCACGGCCAGGTGGCGGGCCTCGGTGCCGGAGAGGGTGATGGTGGCGCCTGCGAGGCAACCGGGAGCAAGGAAAAAGCGTCGCATGGCCCTATGTAGCACACCTG
>CAZFPV010000327.1:0-2908 GCA_964521155.1 uncultured Desulfobulbus sp.
GTGTACGGCCGGGCGGATTGCGGCAGGGCCCCGGTGAGCACACCCCGGGTGGCGTCATGATGTTCGTCGAGACCGTCGCCGGTGGCCACCTTGACCAGCTGCGCGGCGGTGAAGCGGAGCGAGTTCCAGGCAAAGGCCGCCGGGTAGGCGGCCACGGTTGCCCTGACCAGCCGGCCCAGTTCCTCCTGGGATTGCGGCTCCCAGCTGCCCAGATCACGAAAGGGCGAGGAGTCGGCCCAGAGAAATTCATCGGCCGTGTGCGGCAAGCGCTGCTGGAGTTCGCAGAGCCGGACCCCGTCGGCGGGACAGTGGTCGGCCAACCAGCGATGGGCAAGCCCGTCCTGGACCAGACGACCAAAGAGAAAGGCTGAACCGCCCGGGGTGAAACCGGGGTGCTGGAAGAGGAGGAAATGCACGGCCGGCATGAGGAGCAGGCCGGCCGCAGCCAGCGCCGCCCCTGGCCAGACCCGCACCTGCACCGGCCAGCGCCGCCACCTGGCCATAAGCCCGATCATCAGGGTCACCACGACCAGGCCAATGGCCAGGGCCAGGCAGGACATGTGCGACAGCAGCCCCAGCAGGGCCATGGCCGCAAGGCCCGCCCGCTCCCATGGGCGCAAGGCCTGCCAGTGCAGACCGAGCAGCAGGTAGGCCAGCACCACCAGGGGGACGAGGATGTCCGGCATCAGCTGGCTGGTGTACCAAGAAATCCCGGTCAGCAGCACCAGGCCGGCGCAATGCAGGGTCAGGGCCAGCGGTCCCGCGGCCAGACCATGGCAGCGCAGCATGAGGCGGATCGTCCAGGCGGCCAGCAGCGACTGGACCATTGCCGGGCCCCAGAAGTTCAGCCAGCCCAGGGAGGTCAGCCAGAGAAAGAGACCGTAGAAGAACGAACGGCCGGGAAAGAGCCGCCATTCCAGGACGCTGCCCACATAACCGCCGGTATCGTGGAAAACCACTGCATACCCGTTCCAGAGCGCCGGGGCGAGCAGCAGGAGCAGGATTGCCCCCAGGGCCAGCGACCAGGCGGTCAGGGAACAACGGACAGTCCGGGCATCAACAAGAGCATCGGCGGGACAGGAGAGGCAATCGGGATTCATGGCTGATCCGTGCTATGGGAAGGCGTTGCGGGCAGCGTGCCCTGTTCGCGGCTATAGAGCAAGGCCGAAATGGCCACGGTGCAGGGGGCCACGGCGATCACCCCGAAGCTGCCGACCAGGATGTTGAGCACCTCGGCGGCGACAAAGGGGGCATTGAGCAGGTTGGCCGGGGCCAGCCCCTTGGCGAGAAAGACCATGAACATGGTGATGTGGCTGCCCGAGTAGGCCAGCAACAGGGTGGTGGTCATGGTGCCGGTGACCGCCCGACCGACCCGCAACCCGGAGCGCATATGCTCGACCAGGCCGATCTCGGGATGGCGGAATTTGATTTCGTCCATGGTGGCGGCAATATCCATGGCCAGGTCCATGACCGCCCCCGAGCAGGCGATGAACACCGAGGCAACAAAGATGTCGGTGAGGTTGAGCTGGTAGTAGCCCGAGTAGAGCAGCATCTCGGCAAAGGGCCGGACCGCGCCGTGCAGCCGGAACAGCTGGGTGAACAGGGTGGCCAGGCCGCAGGTGAGCAGCAGACCGAGGAGCGAGCCGGCAAAGGTGGCCAGGCCGCGCCGGGTGAGGCCGCCCACGGAAAAGCAGATCACCCCGGTGAGCAGAGCGACGATACCCAGCCCGGTGGGGATGGGGGGATACCCCCGAAGCAGCAGGGGGAAGAACAGCTTCCACAGCACCAGGGCGGCGAAGATGAACGACAGCGCCGCCTTCAGGCCGGTGACCCCGGCCACAGCCACCAGCAGGAGGGTGAACAGACCGATCAGCAGCAGCTGCAGCCCAAGCCGGTAATAGCCCCGGGCAACCCCGTTGACCGGCTTGCCGTCGGCCTCGCCGTATTCGATGAGGATGGTCCGGCCCGCCTCGTAGAACTCGTCCATCTCCATCTTGCCGGTGAGCATGTTGATCACCCGCATCTCCTGGCCCCGGTGCGGCCCGGACAGCAGTTTGACCGTCAGTTCCTGGAAGTTGGTCTTGACGATCAGGTGGGTCCGCACCTGGCTGTTGTCCACTGCCGTGACCTGGGCGCGGCAGCGACGCCCGCCTGGCGCCTGGGGGACCCCGGCAATGTCGAGGACAAAGAGAATGGCGCAGAGGGCGGCAATGACCAAGGAGAAGAGCAGTTCACGGGAGATGGTGTTCATGGCGTGTGCGTAGCGGCAAAACCCGAGACGCCGCAAGCGGGGGCGACGTCTCGGGAGTGCGGTGGGAATGGAATGGCGGTCTGTCTTAATTCTTGACCACAGGGAGTTGAGCCGGGATGTCCATGATGCGGGCGAACTTCTTAGCTATGTCGGTGTTGTCATAGAAACCCGCGAACCGGATCGAGCCCGGACCCATGGCATAGACCGGCACCGGAACACCGGTGTGCGAGTAGGAGGTCCAGCCGATGGAGGCGCGCTCGTTGAGGATGTGGGTTATGGTCACGACGATTGGCTCGTAGCTGCCGTAGAGCAGCTTGTTTTCGTCGGCCATGTTGCTGTTCTTCCCGACCATGGATTGATCGTAGGCGTCTTCCAGTTTCTGTTTCTGATAAGGGTTGCAGTCAGCCAGGCGCAGACCGAAATATTTGTCCATGAGTTCGACCATCTCGGCGTTGCTCTCCAGGTTGCTCGGCGCGTCGCTGTAGTTGGCAGCGTACTTGGCCTTGTGCTGCTTCCACTCCTCGCTGAGGAGGAAGCCCTGAAAACTGGCCTTCTGATTGACCAGGCGATCATAGTAGGCACTGTAGCCGGTGGTGGCGTGGCCGACGCTCATGCCGCCGGTTTCGTGGTCGCCGGTGACCACAATCAGGGTCTCGA
>CAZFPV010000328.1:0-2888 GCA_964521155.1 uncultured Desulfobulbus sp.
GCAACCGAGACCCCCTGGCAGCTCAAGATGCTCAACCGTTCGCTGAAGAAGAAGATGAAGGTGGCACAGCTGTTGCGTCACTTTCCGGGCGATCTTTCCGGCCAGAAGTGCCTGCTGGTCACCTGCGGCGACAACAACGGCGCCATGAATTACTTCCTGCGAGAACTGGGAGGCCTCTGGTCCTGGGCGGAACTGGAAACCCAGTCCCTTGCCGAGATGCGCGCCCTGCTTGGCGAGGAGGTGGTGCACGGCTCCTTCGATCATCTCGACTATCCAGACCAGACCTTCGACCGAGTCATCTCCATCGACTGCCTGGAACACATCGAGGACCCGATCATCTTTACCCACGAGCTCCATCGGATCACCAAGGTGGGCGGTCGGGTGGTCATCACCATTCCCGGCGGTGATCAACACAAAATAGTTAACCGGTTAAAAACCATGGTGGGCATGACCAAGGAGGCCTATGGTCACGTCCGTGACGGTCTCACCCTGACAGAGCTCGAGCCTGTCATGACCAGCGCCGGATTCCGGCCCACCAGACGGGTCACCTTCTCGCGATTTTTCACTGAGATGGTCGAACTTGTCATCAACGTGCTCTACGTCAAGGTACTGGCCAAGAAATCCAAAGCCAAGGTCGCCGAGGGCACCATCGCCCCCGCCACCCAGGACCAGCTCAAATCGGTGGAAAAAACGTACACGATGTACACCCTGATCTACCCGGTGTTCAAGGCGATCTCGTCGCTGGATGCCTTGCTCGCCTGGAGCGAAGGCTATGTCACCATGATGGAGGGCCAGCGCGATGCCTGAAGCGATCAAACGGATTCTGGTGACCGGAGCAGGCGGTTTTCTTGGCCTGCACATGGCCAACTATCTGGTCGAGCAGGGATACGAGGTGACGGGCCTGGATCTGCACTTTCCCGATTCCCCGGGGCAGGTACGCTTCAAGGCGGTGAACAAGGATTTTCGCGACTGGGAGACCACCAGGAGACTGTTGCGGGAAATCGACGCAGTCTACCATTTCGCCAGCGCCCATCTGCAGATCAGTCTGGATGCCTCCGAATACTGGGACGTCAATGTGCACAGCCTCCGCACTCTCCTTCAGGAGGCCAAGGTCAGCGGGTGCAGGCGCTTTGTCCATGTCAGTTCGGTGGGAGCCTATGGCAGGCTGGCACAAATCCCGGCGAATGAACAAACACCCTGCCACCCGCAATCCATTTATGGCGAGACCAAATTGGCCGGCGAAGGCGAGGTGATCCGCTTCTGTTCGGACAACAGCCTGCCGTACGTCATCCTTCGTCCGGCATGGATCTATGGCCTCGGGTGTCCGCGCACTGCCAAACTCGAACGGATGCTGACCAAGCGGCGGTTCGTCATGATAGGCAAAGGCGACAACAAGCGCCATCCCATGTACATCAATGACATGCTGGAGGCCTTTCACCTGGCCCTGCTGAAGGATGCGGCGCTCGGAGAGACCATGATCATCGGCGGCGACCAGATCATCACCACCCGTGAACTGGTGGACACCTTCTCTTCGGTACTTGGTCTGCCAGGACCACTGGTCACAATCCCCTATCCGCTGGGAGTCGCCATGGCCACCGTATCGGAAAAGCTTTTTTCCCTCCTGGGCAAGGAGCCGCCCCTTAGTCGCCGGACCCTGGAGTTCTTCGACACGGACAACGGTTTTGACATCAGCAAGTCGAAGCGAATACTTGAGTTCACGCCCCGCTACACCTTCCGCCAGGGCATGGAAGAGTACGCCAAGGTCATCGGCCGCCGATAACAGGGAGTCCGAAGAAAAGCCAGCGCAACAGATTGCGGCCATAATCGAGCGGAATGGGACGGCCCGATGCGTTGGTCTGGTGCCAATCGTCAAGCACCGCAACCGATTGGTCCATGACCGCTTTCTCGTAGAATATCTCACCACCCTGCAGGCGCACGTTGCTGTTGTGATCCGCACCGTTCAGGGTGACATAACGCTTGGGAAAGCTGATCCGGCGGACGTAGTCGTCGAGAAAAGCCCTGTCCTGAAACGGTTCCCGGCCACCATCGACAAACAGGACCGGCTTGTGCCGCCATCCGGTTAACCAAGGCAGCATCAGGGCCATGTCTCGCTGGAGAATATCCTGCCGCCACCGTTCCTTGCCATACCAGGTCGGGAATCCATCCCTATTGTATCGCTTCCGCCCCACCTGTATTGCCCAGTTCCAGAAAAATCCGATGTCCGCCGCCGTATGGAACCGGTCCCACACCCGCCGGGGTGGCCCGAGCAGTGAGATGACGCCGACCTGGCGGTTGCGCAAGCCGACTCGCAAGGCTGGGTCCGCGCCCATGGAGTGGCCGATTACGCCTATCCTACCGCCCTGTTCCGGTGCTATTCCGGCGAGATAGGAAATGGCCGCCTCAGTTTCCGACTCCAGATCGACCTTGCGGGGTTGCTCTGAAGCAAAGGGATCCACCGAATCGCCAAATCCTGCAAAATCGATCGTCAGCACCAGATAGCCACGTGCCGACAGTTCCTGGGCCAACACCGGGTATAAGGGAAACATCTGTCCTTCGGGATAATTGCCGTGGAGCAGCACTATCGCTCCACGGTGACGGTCGGAACGCTCCTTGCCGTACAACCGCCCGGCGATGCCCAACCCGTCTGGACGGGCAAGCCACACCTCCTGTCCTGCCGACTGCCCCAGGTAGCGCCCGGCCGGACGATTTGCTATGGTGTATTCCTGCCGCACCGACCTTGGATGGGCCGCATACAAGGTGGCCAGCAACCAGCAGAACAGGCCTGCCAGCATGAGTGGATCAGCCACCGTCCTTCGGATGTCGGCCGGCTTTCGCCATGGCCAGCGCCGCCTGCAGGCCCTCGTAGCCGCCGCGCTCCCGGTAGGCCG
>CAZFPV010000329.1:0-2870 GCA_964521155.1 uncultured Desulfobulbus sp.
TCCCTGAGGAGGGCGGGTACTGGTACGTCAACGCGGCCGAGGCCAGGGTCGGCGATGAGTACCGGTTTCTCCTGACCACGGCGGCGGGCGAGATCAGCCGTATCGACCCCTATGCCCGCGAGGTGACCAGTTCGGTCGGCAACGCCCTGGTGCACGATCCGTCCTTTGACTGGCAGGGGGACGAGTTCCACATTGCCTCGTGGAATGAACTGGTGATCTACGAACTGCATGTGGGCACCTTCAACGACCAGGAGGATGTCCCCGACCAGGGGCAGTTTTCCTCGCTGACCGCACGCCTGGGCCACCTGAAAAAGCTCGGCGTCAACGCCATCCAGATCATGCCGATAGGCGAGTTTGCCGGTGACAGGTCCTGGGGCTACAACCCCGCCCATATTTTCTCGGTGGAGGTCACCTACGGCGGCCCGTGCGCGTTCAAGCAGTTCGTCCGGCGCGCCCACCAGGAAGGTATCGCCGTGATCCTCGACGTCGTCTATAACCACCTGGGTCCCAGCGACCTCGATCTCTGGCAGTTCGACGGCTGGAGCGAGAACGGTCGCGGCGGCATCTACTTTTACAACGACCACCGCGCCGTCACCCCCTGGGGAGAAACCCGGCCCGACTACGGCCGCGGCGAGGTGCGCCAGTATATCGTTGACAACGTCCTGATGTGGCTCGGGGAATATCACGTTGACGGCCTTCGTTTCGACTGCACCCAATTCATCCGCACCGTCAACGGCGCCGACGCCCAGGGTGATCTGCCCGAAGGCTGGAGCCTGCTCCAATGGATCAACGACGAGATCAACAGGCAGTTCCCGGGCCGGATCACCATTGCCGAGGATCTGCAGAGCAACCGCTGGCTGACCAGGGATGTCGGCGCCGGCGGGGCCGGTTTCAGCGCCCAGTGGGATGCCAGATTCGTCCACCCGATCCGGCAGGCGGTGATTGTCACCCTGGACGAACAGCGCTCGCTGGCGGCCATCCGCGACGCCGTCTGCTACCACTACAACAACCAGGATGTCTTCGACCGGGTCATCTACAGTGAATCGCACGACGAGGTGGCCAACGGTAAGGCGCGCGTGCCGCAAGAGATCAACCCGGGAGATCCCAAGGGCTGGTATGCGCGCAAGCGTTCCACCCTGGCCGCGGCCATGGTCTTCACCGCGCCGGGCATTCCCATGCTCTTTCAGGGACAGGAATTTCTCGAGGGGGGATGGTTCCGGGACACGGTTCCCGTCGATTGGGACCAGTGCGAGGAATTTCACGGCATCGTCCGCCTGTACCGGGATCTCATCCGCTTGCGACTCAACCGTGATGGCCACACCCGCGGTCTCTGCGGCCAGTACGCCAATGCCTATCATGTGCACGAGGAGAGCAAAATCCTCGCCTTTCACCGTTGGGACAAGGGCGGCCCGGGCGATGACGTCATGGTGGTCGCCAACTTCTTCCATGAGCCCCGCAACGGCCACATCATCGGCCTGCCGGCCGGGGGCAAATGGACGCTTCGCTTCAACAGCGATTGGCACGGATATAATGACGATTTCAGCAACCATCCGAGCAGGGACGTCGTCGCCGATCCGGGCGACCGCGACGGGCTTGGCTGGCAGGCCGCCATGGACATCGGCCCGTACAGCGTGCTCATCTATTCGCAGTAAGCGACCACTTGCCCGGCCCGCCCGTTCGACCGGACGGATCGATCAAGGGGACGGACGCACCGGCGTCCTTCCCCTTCGCCCTGCCCCGCTTCCCTGCCACTGATTCTGACGAGCCTTTTAAAATCCCGTTCCGGACTTAACGTACGAGTTCAGAGTTGGCATTTAAATCAAGGCCGAATCCATGAACACACCCGCCATACCCCTGCCTTCCCGCCTGACCGGCGCGCTTCTTGGGGCCTGCATAGCCGATGCCCTGGCCATGCCGGTGCACTGGTATTACGACACCGCCGCCCTGGACCGGGACTATGGCCGGGTGCAGGACTATGTCCGACCGCACAATCCCCACCCGGACAGCATTCTCTGGCGCTCGCGGTATCGCCCGGTTCGTCCGCAGGCGGACATCCTGCACAGCCAGGCCCAATTCTGGGGGCAGCGCGGCATCCACTATCACCAGTTTCTGGAAGCCGGAGAAAATACCCTGAACCTGAAAATCAGCCGACTGCTGATGGACAGCCTGCTGGCAAGGGAGGAGTACGATCAGGAAGACTATCTGGACAGGTATGTGGCCTTCATGACGACGCCCGGCACCCACAACGACACCTATGTGGAGGAATGTCACCGGGAGTTTTTCCGGGCGTGGGCTCCGCACAAAGAAGGCCCGCCAGCGCGCTTGCCCGACGAGAAACATATCGGCGGTTTGAGTCTGGCCCTGCCCCTGCTGCTGTTCTACCAGGACCGGTGGGACACGGCCCTGCACCTGGCCGAAGCCCATCTGGCCCTGACCCACCCGGGGGGGCTGATGCGCACTGCCCTGGCCTGCTTTGCCGATATTCTCCACGACATCCTCCTCGGCGCCGATGTCCGCCAGACCCTGCAGACGATCAGAGCCAAACCCATGCAGCGGCTGAGCGGCTACCCCTATGCCGAGCTGTCGGGCCGTGCGGATGCGGATGTCGCCCGCAACGTGTTCAGTACGGCCTGCTACGTCGAGCAATCCCTGCCCCTGACTCTCTACCTGGCATGGAAGTATAAGGACGATCCCGAGCAGGCCCTGATGGTGAACACCAATCTCGGTGGGGACAACTGCCATCGGGGGGTTGTTTTGGGCGCTCTGCTGGGAGCGATGCATGGTGAGCAGGTCTGGCCGCGGCGCTGGCTGGACGGGTTAATTAACCCTCCCACCGCTTTTGCATAGAGTCTGGCGGCACGTTTCCAGGC
>CAZFPV010000330.1:0-2836 GCA_964521155.1 uncultured Desulfobulbus sp.
GCACAAGTACTCCAAGGAAAAAATCCTCGAATTTTACAGCAACCAGTTCTTTGTCAGTGGCAACGGCCACGGCCTTGGGGTGGCGGCCCGGTACTTTTTCGACAAGGCGCCACCGGAACTGACCCTGCTGGAATGTGCCTTCATCGCCGGCAGCGTCAAGCGACCTAACTATTACAATCCCTTTCTCAGGAAGAATGCCGACAATATCGAGCAGACCAGGCAGCGGGTGAAGGAACGAACCGACTATGTGCTGGGGAAAATGCTCAAGGAGGGCATGATAGACGAGGCAGTGCTCAAGGCTGCCAAGGCAGAGGAGATTGTCTTCAGGCAAGGGAAGATGACCTTTGCCCAGAGCACGATCATGGATCTGGTCAAAGAGGGGGTGCAAACGCCGGTGGTGGCCGAAGCTCTCGAGGAAAACGGCATCTCCAACATCTCAACCTCCGGCGCCCGGGTCATTACCTCGCTGGACAGGGAGATGCAGGACAAGACGGTCCAGGCGTTGCGTCGCCACCTCTCCCGGCTGGACGTCAATCTGCGTGGATACCTGCGCTCCCAGGTGCAGGAGGAGTACGGCGCGCTGGAGTATGCGGGCGATACGGACCTGGTTCCCGGCGCCTTTGTCTTTGGCACAGTCGGCGAGGTCGGTGAAAGCAAAGAGCAGGGGGGGCGTGCGACCGTTATTTTTGCAGAGGGGCAACAGGCCGGCATCCTGGACGACAAGGGGCTGGAGCATCTGGCAGCGGTTCTGGCCAAATATAAAAAGGGACCATGGGCAAAGTCCGGCCCGGCGGACAGGAAGGCGCTGTTCAAGGAATTGCTGCCTGGCGACAAGGTGTATGTGAGCATCCGCGAGATCGACAGCGACGGACAGCCGCGTCTTGACCTCGAACGGTACCCGCAGGTGGAAGGCGGGGCCTTTGTCCTCCAGGAAGGGGCCATCCGGGCCATGAGCGGCGGCATGTCCAACCTCAATTACAACCGGGCCACCAGCGCCAGGCGGCTGATGGGCTCGACCTTCAAGCCGTTTCTGTTCGCCGCCGCCCTGCAGTTGGGCTGGAGCCCGGTGGACATGATCAGCAACCAGCGCACCGCGTTCACCTTCATGAACCGGCCCTACGAGCCGCAGCCGGATCATGACAGCCCGTTTAGTTCCGTGTCCCTGAGTTGGGCCGGGGTTACCTCGGAAAACGTCGCCGCGGTCTGGTTGCTCTACCATCTCACTGATCACCTCTCCACGCCCGCGATCTATGAAATGGCGCGGCAACTGGACATGGCGCCGCGGGTTGAAGATGGCAAAACCGAGGATTATGCGCGGTATAAGGAGCGAATACGAGACAAGTTCGGCATCGTCGTCTCCCAGGATCATGTAGAACAGGCCGCGCTCCGCGGCGCGATCAAGACTCTGAAACCCGACCTGGTGTTTGAAAATCTGGGCGATGAATACAACCAGTTGATCCGACTGCGCTCGGAAACGGAGATCCTTGGCCTGCGATCGCTGTTGCCGGCGCTGCTTGCCTACCGAGAGCATATTCAGGCGACGGTGCGGCAATTCGATCCGGACGAGGCGTTTGACAATCCCCGGGCCGTGCCGACCACCACCTCGGGCGCCCGCCTGGTCCGCGACATCACCGGGCGGTTCATCTTCACCCAGCGCCAGGATCTGCCGCCGAACTGGATGGAGATCGGACCCCAGGAAATTGGCGACCATCTTGCCTCGTTGGGGCCGGCGGAGTTGGAAACATTCTGGCGACAGCAGGTCAAGCTGGACGGGCTCGTGTCCGCCCATACCCTCCAATTGGTCGAGGAGCAACTGCAGACCGAACGGCAGAAGTTTGCGGCCCAAAAGCCCTACACCCTGGACGTGCTCAGCGAGGTGCGCGAGTTCAGAATCATGCTCGGACTGCAGTACATGGTCCGGCTGGCCAAGGCTTGCGGCATCGACAGCAGGTTCGAACCTGTCCTGTCGCTGCCGCTCGGCTCCAACGTGGTCACCCTTTCGGAGATCACCCGCATGTACGAAACCCTGGTCACTGGCAGTCGCCACGATCCGGGCGATCCGCGTCAGCTTGCCGCAGACGATGGGGACGGGCGGGCGGACAGGGACGCGGCCGCGATCATCGAGCGCATCGAGACGCCTGACGGCCGGGTCGTGTACAGCCGGCAGGTGGTCAAGACGCCGGTGATCGATGGGCAAAGCTCGGCCGCGGTCAGCAACATCCTGCAGAATGTCGTCCCCTTTGGGACAGGGAAGTACGCCCGGGAGCATGTCCGCCTCCACAGCAGCGATCCAGCGCGGGAAAAGACCCTGGCCGGGATGAACCTGCCCTATCCCCTCCTGGGGAAAACCGGCACGGCCAACGACTACCGCAACACCGCCTTTATCGGCCATGTGCCGGTGCTGTCGCCGCAAGATCTGTCGACCCTGACCCTGCGGGGCGGATACACGGTGGGCGTCTATGTGGGCTATGACGACAATCAGCCCATGACCCGGGGGGCGACGCGGATCAGCGGTTCGCTGGGGGCGCTGCCCGCCTGGAGCGATATTGCCCAGGGCCTGCTGGACGTCGATCGGATCGGCGACCGTCTGGACATGGTGGATCTGGCGTTCAACGGCCTGAGCCTCCAATATCCCGAGGTGAAGCAGGTGTTTGTGCCGGTGGATCCCCAGCGGGGCGGCGCCGTGGTCCGCGGCGCTTCGCTGATGCAGCAATCGGCCGCGCCCTCGGGGCCGGCCAGTCTGAGCTTCGGCGTGCTTGCCGAGGATGGCCGGTTCGAGCCGGAGCGGCTGTTTCTGCCCTTCTGGCAGAATCGCTGAACCTGCCTGGCACACCAG
>CAZFPV010000331.1:0-2827 GCA_964521155.1 uncultured Desulfobulbus sp.
CCCCCACCCGGTGGACATTTTCCTCGGTGATCGACAGGCCGCTGTTTTTCCAGGCCATCTCGGCAGCGACCACGGCGTATTGGACAAAGGCATCCAGATTTTTCGCCTGTTTCTTTTCAAACCAGTCTTCAGGGTTGAAATCCTTGACCTCGGCGGCAATCCGCGTGGCCTGATCCACGGCGTCGAAGCGGGTGATCGGACCGATCCCGCTTCTGCCGTTGATCAATGCCTGCCACGTCTGCTCCGTGCCGACGCCCAATGGCGTCACCAAGCCAATACCAGTTACAACGACCCGTCGTTTCACGCTACCCTGCCCTGTCTCAGCCTTGAATCTTGGCCACGAAATCGATGGCGTTCTGCACCGTGACGATTTTCTCGGCCTCCTCGTCGGGAATCTCCACGTCGAATTCCTCTTCCATGGCCATGATCAGCTCGACCAGATCCAGCGAATCCGCGCCCAGGTCATCGACAAAGGATGCACCGGAAACGACTTTCTCGCGATCCACGCTGAGCTGCTCAACGATGATGTCTATCATTTTGTCTTCAACTGCCATTGCTATTCTCCTCAATGTGAACTTGTTGTTGTTCGGTCGTTAATCGTCCAAACGCCCAAGGGCGGCCGGACTGTTGTTGTCAGTGCCCCATGTACATGCCGCCGTTGACGTGCAATGTCTGACCGGTCATGTACTGACTGTCGGGCGATGCCAGAAATCCCACCGCAGCGGCCACATCCGCGGGCGTCCCCAGGACGCCCATCGGAATCTGCCCCTTGAGGGCTTCCTGAACTTCTTCGGCGAGTCCTTCGGTCATGTCGGTGACAATGTAGCCAGGGGCAACGCCGTTGACGGTGATATTCCGTCCAGCCAACTCCCGAGCAATGGACTTGGTCAGTCCGGTCATGCCGGCCTTGGCCGCGGCGTAGTTGACCTGACCGCTGTTACCGACAAACCCGACCACCGACGATACGTTGATGATCCGGCCCCACCGTTTTTTCATCATGGTGCGCATCACCGCCTTGCTGCAGAGAAACGCGCCTTTGAGATTGGTATTGAGAACGCTGTCCCAGTCGTCCTCCTTCATTCGCGCCATCAGGCCGTCGCGGGTGATGCCGGCGTTGTTGACCAGGATGTCGATCTGACCATGGGCGTCGAGTACATCCTTGATGCCAGCCTGCACTGCCTCGGGATCGGCGACGTCAAAGCGGCAAAGGAAGCCCTTGCCGCCAGCCGCCTCCACCTGGGCGAGCGTTTCCTCAGCCGCCTTGGGATTGGCGACGTAATTGATGCCTACGGTCGCGCCCATGGAAGCCAATTTCAAGCAGATAGCCCGGCCAATGCCGCGGCTGCCGCCGGTGACCAGAGCGATCTTGTTGTCGAGCGTCATTTCTTGATCTCCTGTAGCCGTTTGATCAGCCGGGGAACCACCTCATAGAGGTCGCCCACCACACCGTAGGTGGCGATGTCGAAGATAGGCGCTTTGTCGTCGCGGTTGATGGCAACGATGATTTCCGCCGACTGCATGCCCACCATGTGCTGGACTGCACCGGAGATGCCGCAGGCAATGTAGAGCTTGGGGCTGACCGTCTTGCCGGTCTGGCCGACCTGATGCGGGTACGGGATCCACCCCGAATCCACCGCCGCCCGTGAGGCAGCCACGGCGCCGCCGAGTTCGTCGGCCAGCTCACGGATGAGGCGGAAGCCTTTCTCGTTATCAAGCCCGCGCCCGCCGGCCACCAGGGTTTCGACCTCCTGGATGTTGACCTGGTCCTCCTTGTTGACCACCGATTCGAGCACAACCACGGTCGAGCGTACCGACTGCGCCGGAAGCTCCACCGGGATGACCACGCCGGTGCGGTTCGGGTCGGGTACGGCCGGGGCCATGACCTTGGGCCGGACGGTGGCCATCTGCGGCCTGGTGGAGGGGCACTCGATGGTGGCCATGATGTTACCGCCAAAGGCTGGTCGGGTTTGGAGCAGGGCCCCGTCCGACTCGCGGATTTCCAGCTTGGTGCAGTCAGCGGTCAGGCCGGCGTCGATGGCGGTGGCCACATAAGGGATCACCGAGCGGCCGATGGCGGTGGCGCCAGCCAGCACCACCTCAGGTTTACGCTCGCGGATCACCTGCTCAAGCACAGCGGCATAGCTGTCCTCGCGGAACTGCTCCAATTCGGGATGTTCGGCCAAATAGACAATATCAGCGCCGGCGGCGATGAGATCGCTGGCGTATCCGGCCACCCTGCCGCCTGGCAGGACGGCGCTCAGCTTGACTCTGCGCCGGTCGGCCAGTTTGCGGCCGATGCCGAGCAACTCAAAGCTGACCGGAGCGATGTCGCCGTGACGGTATTCGGCAAACACCATGATGCCCGAGTAGTCGCCCAGATCGTTCTGCTCTCGTTTGGCCGCAGTTTCGATGGTGAGCGCGCCGGTGGGACAGTTCTCAACGCAGGCGCCGCAGAGGGTGCAGGCGTCGCCAACCACGGCGCAGTCGCCTTCAACCGAGATAGCAGCAAAGGCGCAACTGGATTCACAGATGCCGCAGGCCGTGCATTTGTCTTTGTCAATAATCAGCATTGTCAGGCTCGGTCCGTCTGGTGGGGATGTGCCCCTGTTTTCCTAAAGATGCGCTCGCAGGCATTCGACCAATTGATCGACCTGCTCGTCGATGCTGCCGGAAAAAACCCGGCGGTCGCCGCGGGCTTCGGGCGAGAACACCCGCACCACCTTGGTCGGCGAACCGGCCAGACCGATGCATTGCGGATCAGCACCGATTTCAGCCGCGGTATAGCGCTTGATCTCGGCCTTTTTGGCCTTCATCTTGCCCTTAAGCG
>CAZFPV010000332.1:0-2826 GCA_964521155.1 uncultured Desulfobulbus sp.
CTGCCATTCACCAGCGAGGCGACCTTGCGCGCGCACGGCCTGGAATTGCTCTGCGTCAGTCAGGATGCGGTGGCCCGGATCATGACCATGCGCAGTTCGGGCACCACCGGCGACCCCAAGCGAATCTGCCTGAGCGAGCAAGACCTTGACCAGACCCTGGATTTTTTTCACCTGGGCATGCGGCACCTGGTCGATCCCGGGCAAACGGTGGCGATCATGCTGCCGGGAGAAACGCCCGACTCCACCGGCCACCTCCTGGCCCGTGCCCTGGGACGGATGCAGGTGGGAAGCCGCACAGTCGGCCTGGTCAGCGAACCAGCGCGGATGGCTCGGATCCTGGCCGAATTCCGCCCCGATGTCCTGGTCGGGTTTCCGGTGCAGATTTTGGCCGTGGCCCGCATGGCGGCACATCTACGCCTACCGCTGGGTCCGATTCGCTCGGTGCTGCTCTGCTCGGACCATATCCCCCGGAGCCTGCGCCAAATCTTGCACGACCTGCTCTCCTGCGAGGTCTTCTCCCATTACGGCACGGTCGAAACCGGTCTGGGCGGCGGCGTCGATTGCGAGGCCCACGCCGGCTGCCACCTGCGCGAGGCCGATCTGTTCTTTGAGATTATCCACCCCCGCACCGGCGCCTCGCTGCCCGAGGGCGAATGGGGCGAGATCGTCTGCACCACCCTCACCCGTACAGGCATGCCCCTGATCCGATACCGCACCGGCGATCTGGGCCGCCTCCTTCCCGGTCCCTGTGCCTGCGGCAGCGTCGTCAGGCGACTGGGCACGGTGCTGGGACGGATCAGCCAGACCCGAACCCTGGACTGCGGCCGCCAACTGGCCCTGCACACCCTCGACGAACTGCTGCTGCCCCTCCCCGGCCTCCTTGATTTCAAGGCCAGCCTGGAACAAAGCGAGGGCCGGGAATGCCTCCGGCTCCACCTGACCACCCTGCCGGGCAGCGGCGAGGCGACCAGAGCCGCGGTTGCCGAGGCCCTGGCCCGAGAGTTCACCGGCAAGGAACTGGCGGTCAGGATCGACCTGGCGCCAGACACCGTTATCCACCACGCCAAACGCGTCCTTCAAGACCTCCGCGAGGAAATCCAGCCATGAAGAAACTGATGCAACAGCTCTGCACCGCCCTGAACGACGGCCAAGACCTGGTTCTCGTCACCATTTCCAGCCAGTCCGGCTCCACTCCGCGGCTGGCCGGGGCAAAGATGATCATTCTCCGGGACGGCCGCATCGCCGGCACCATCGGTGGGGGTCTGGTCGAGGCCCAGGCCATGCGGGAGGCCCACAACTGTTTCCAGACAGGTCTGTCCCTGCACCGCTCCTTTGACCTTTCCAACGGGGATGCCGCCGTCTCCGACATGATCTGCGGCGGCCGGCTGGAGCTCTTTCTCGAATACATCAAGGCCGACACAGCCAATCGCGAAGTCTTCCAGCACCTCTTTGCCGCCATGCAGGCAGGACGCCGGGCCACCCTGGTCTGTCCGCTCCCCGGCGGGGCGGGTGACGACCAGCGCTTTGTTGTCGATCAGCGCGGATTCTCCAACCGCACCGACACGCCGGAAACCCTGCTCGCGGCCATCAGGCAAACTCGCACCACCACGCCGGCCACCACCGTGATCGGACATCAAGGCAGGAAGTACCTGCTCTCCTCCTTTGCCGTGGCCGGCACGGTCTTTTTGCTCGGCGCCGGTCATGTCGCCGCCTGCACCGCCGAGGCGGCAGCCCGGGTGGGGTTTCGGGTAGTGGTCATGGACGACCGGATCGAGTTTGCCAATGCGGAGCGTTTCCCCCTGGCCGACGAGATCCGGGTCTTGCCCTGCTTTGACGGCTGCCTTGAAGGATACGAGATCGACGGCGACGCCTATGTGGTGATCGTCACCCGCGGCCACCTGCACGACCTGGAAGTGCTCGACCAGGCCCTGCGCACCGGGGCCGGATACATCGGCATGATCGGCAGTCGCAAGAAACGCAACGCCATCTACGCCAAGCTGATGGACCGGGGCGTCGACGAAGCGCAGTTCCAGCGGGTCCGCTGCCCCATCGGCATGGCCATCGAGGCCGACACCCCCGAGGAGATTGCGGTTTCCATCGTCGGCGAACTGATCTACCAGCGAGCCACCGGGAGAAAGGCGTGGCACCTCGCCTGAGCGCGATCATCCTCGCAGCCGGGTTCTCCTCCCGCATGGGGGAACTGAAGGCCCTGCTGCCCCTGGGTGGTCGGACGGTGCTGGAACAGTGCCTGTCCCTGTTCCAGGACTGCGGCATCGACGACCTGGTGGTGGTCACCGGTTACCGGGCCGACGAGGTTTCGGTGATAGCCAACCGGGCCGGGGCAATTCCGATCCACAACCCGGATTTTGCTGACGGCATGTTCAGCTCGATCCATACCGGAGTGGCTCACCTGGCAGGGCGATGCGAGGGCTTTTTCCTGCTGCCCGTGGATATTCCCCTGGTGCGGCGCGGGACAATCACCCTGCTGACCCGTTCGTTTGCCCAGAGGCCGGCTGCCATCCTCTATCCGGTCTTTGCCGGCCGGCGCGGCCATCCGCCGCTCCTGCACCGCGACCTGATCGACCTGATCCGTGCCCAACCTCAGCCCGAGGGGGGCCTGCGCACCCTGCTGGCCAGGGCTGAATGCGAACAACCGGAGCACGTGCACGAGGTTCAGGTAGCTGACGCCAACATCCACATCGACCTGGACACCCCGGAGGACTATCGCGCGGCCCACCGACTATTCGCCCGCCGCGATATCCCCACCATGACCGAATGCCAGGCCGTCATTGACCATATCCACCCCATACCGGACAAAGGCCTGGC
>CAZFPV010000333.1:0-2814 GCA_964521155.1 uncultured Desulfobulbus sp.
GCGAACGGGATGACTCGGGTGGTTTCATGGGATCTGGGATGGGATAGGGTTGTCCGTGCCGGCCCTGGGGGCCAGGCCTTGGAGCGCTTGCTCGAACAGCGCCTCCAGGGCCATGAACACATCGTCGCGGGTGATCAGGCGGCCGGTGAACCAAGCCGAGACCACCATGCAGTACAGTCCGTAAAAATGACCGAGCAGCAGGGTCAGCTCGACGTCGCGCCGCAGCTGGCCGCGTGCTTGGGCCTGGAGCAGCAGCGGCGTCAGCAGGGCAATGTAGCGCTCGCCCAGGCGACGCGAGGGCGTCCGGGGATCGGGATCGCCGGGGAAAAAGCTTTCCCGCGTCAGCATCCGGCCGATTTCGGGATTATCGAGCAGAAAGTCGAGATCGCGGCCATAGACGGCCAAAAGCCGGTCCAGGATCGGCATGGTTGGCACGTCGGTCTCAACGATGGCCGCCCTGACCGTCTCCAGCTGGGCCTCGCAGAAGGCGAGGAAAATCTCGCCCTTGGTGCGGAAATAGGAGTAGACCGTGGCCTTGCCGATGCCGGCAGCCTGGGCCAGATCGTTGATACTGGTCCGCTCGTAGCCCTTCTGGTCGAACAGCCGCAGGGCCGCGTCGAGGATGGCCTGCCTGGTTCGTTCCTTGCGCTGTTCCCGTTTTCCCGCCATGGCTCCCTGTTTCCTTTGCAATGCCAGCGGTCGCAGTTTTTACCCGCCGTTTCACCACCTCGCAAGATAAAATCGACCCGGGTCGATTTTCTTAACCTGATTGAAACAGGGGAGTTTCAAGCTGGCGCAGTCGACAGGGATTCGGGAGTGCGAGGCTTCGGTTGAGATGTCAACGGCATCGGTGTGCGGACCGGCATAGGCGCCGATCATCTGCCCCAGGATGCGGCAGTGATGTACCGGAAGGAGCAGCCGACGCTGTCCCCGATTATCTTCTTTTTTGAGTTACTCCTGGCAACCGGGCCGCTATTTTCTTGCAGCCTGGTAAACAATAGATCAGGTTGTATGAAAATCATTCTTATCAATACGCCAACCTACCCTCGGCATCCGTGGTTCAGCCTGCCATGAGGAGACAAGCCATGAGCGATATGCACAGTAAGCCCATTGCGGCACGAATCGACTGGCTGTTTGACCTTGCCAGCCGTCATGGTGAGAACTACAGCAGCCCCGAGGCCTGGTTGGCCCGGGAGCGGTATCTTGCCGAGCACCCCACCGCGATTGCGGTCCTGAAATGCATGGACGGCCGCATCAATATTCCCGTGGCTACCAACACGCCCACCGGTATCCTCATGCCGTTCCGCAACCTGGGCGGCATGTTTGATCTCGGCTGGCCCCACCTCGGCGAAGTACTGGCCCATCACGTCCTGCGCATGACGGGTTTGGGCAGGCGCGTGCTCATCCTCATAACCTATCACTGGTCCAAGGGCGACCCCAGGCGCGGCTGTGCCGGATTTCATCACGATACGACAGCCGCGATTGCCCACACCCGCGAGATCCGCCGCCAGGTCGAACACATCTTCGGCCTCGGCCACGGCACGGTCTATCCCCTGGTCTGCGGCTTCGAGACCGATGAAGACGCCCTGGTAATCCACGGCGCAGGCGACGCGGTCCTTGATCTTGCAAGCATCTCCGCAGGTGACGCCACCACCCTGCCCCATCGCCTAGCGGCGCTGTTGCCCGACATGTCGGCGCAGATGCGCGCCGACCTCCTGCCCTTGCTGCACGGCAACCTCGAACATATCGCCCAGGTGCGCGAGCAGGCAAGGCGGCACGAGCGCACACTTGATATCGAACACCGCGAGTGGATGATCTGCCTCGGACGCGGCTTCGATTTCCTCCACACCCCCAACCTGGCCTTGATCATTGGCCCCTACAGCCCAGACCTCGCTGACCCGCTGCGGAAAGCAGCCGCTATCATCGAGAACAACATGCGTGCAGGTCGCATACCCGACGATGGTTTCCTGCTGCTGGCCTCGGTGCCGTACGACGAGATCGGCGTCGACCGGGCCCGGGCCGAATTGAAGTCGCGCTTTCTTTCCAACTTCGCTGCCGAAGTCTTACGATCCGATTTCAGCACTCTCGCCAAAAAAATGCGCAAACGCACCGCCGTGCTCGACTGGCGTTCACGCCGTCTCGAAGAGATCGACGATTGAAGGCAAACAGCCGCCATGGCGAGCGCGGGGCCGGAGTGATCCCCTGAAAAACATCAAAAGTAAAACCAGATACTGCGTACTCATGACCTGCCTTGCCTTGCGTCGATTAGGATGTCTCCTCTACCTGCTCTCTCTGGCGGCCTGCAGCGCTGTTCCCGTTAAAAAAGAGATCCATGGCAGCGACCTTGACGCCTATCAGGTGGTGCAAAGCGACGCCAACCGCGCAGCGAATCTAACCATGCGCGATAACCTGGAAAGCTTGTCGCTCCTGCTGGAAAAACTCTACAAGCGCAACCCGGCGCAATGGAAAAAAACCGGAGCCCGCTCGCTGGAGGAAGCCCGGCAAGCAGTCATTGCCGCCATGAGTGATGATGAACCGCTGCCGGGACTGAACGATAAAAAATCGGTCGATGCGCTGCCGCTCGCCTTTGACCCGAACTTTCAAGGAGACCGCGCGGGCGCTCTGGTGTACGGCATCGGCACCATGCTGATTGAAGTCTATGGCGGGCACACGCAACTCTATCTGATCCACGGCCTTGACGCCCAAAAACTGGCGAATGCCGCCTGGAATATTGAAGTCGCCATGTGGCTGCTGGCAAGCCGCACCGACGCTCAAGGCCAGCCTCTGCTCTTGTCCAATGAAATCAGCTCCAAC
>CAZFPV010000334.1:0-2810 GCA_964521155.1 uncultured Desulfobulbus sp.
GTCCGGGGCAAATGCGGTCATGGGGGAACGGGGCGGGTCGAAGGGCTGGCGCATGGACCGCGATCCTGGTATGATCGCGGCCCGGTCATGTTGGTCTGGACATCCGGCCGATGCTGTTTACCATTTCCGCCAGACCCTGCGCAAGCCGCATTTCCCGGCCCAGCCGCCAGCCCTTGCGCGGCAAGGCCATTCATTTTTCTGGTTCGTTTTCAGGGAGTCCACCATGGATATCTTCATCACAACCCACTTCTCCGGCGGGCATCATCTCCGCGCCTATCCCGGCAACTGCGAAAACCCCCACGGCCACAACTGGAAGGTCAAGGTGACGGTGCGGGCCCACCGCCTCGATCATCTCGGCATGGGCATCGACTTCAAGGAACTCAAGCGCGCGGTCAACACGCTCATCGACGAGCTTGACCACCACGATCTCAACGAGCACCCGGCCTTCAGGGACAAAAACCCCTCGTCCGAACACATCGCCATGTTCCTCTTCCACAGCCTCAAGGAACCGCTGCACACCGACCGCTATGACCTGTTCAGCGTCGAGGTGCGGGAGACCGATACGAGCGGCGTGGTTTATTACGGTGACTGATCGCCTGCTCATCAGCGAACTGTTCTACTCCATCCAGGGAGAATCGACCCGGGCCGGCCTGCCCTGCCTGTTTGTCCGCCTGGCGGGCTGTAATCTGCGCTGCACCTACTGCGACGCCCGCTACACCTGGGAGGAAGCGGGCACGACCATGGACGTGGCCGCGATTGCTGCCTGGGTGGAACAGACGCCCGGGGTGGTGGTGGAGATCACCGGCGGCGAACCGCTCCGCCAGGCCGGGGTCTATCCGCTGATGCAGGCCCTGCTCGAATGCGGCCGCACCGTGCTGCTGGAGACCAACGGCAGCCTGCCGCTCGACGCGACGCCGGATGCAGTCCACCTCATCATGGACGTCAAGTGCCCGGATTCGGGCATGGCCTCCCACAACCTGGGGGAGAACATCGACCTGCTGCGGCAGCGAAGGGCGCGTGGCTGCACGGACGAGATCAAGTTCGTGCTTGGTTCTCCAGAGGATTTCCACTGGGCCCGCGCCATGGTTGCGGAACAGGGGCTGATCAGGATCGCGCCGGTCCTGTTCTCGCCAGTCCGGCCGCTGCTCGACCCGGCCATCCTGGCCCAGCTGCTGCTTGATTACCGCCTGGACGTCCGCCTGCAGCTGCAGCTGCACACCCTGCTCTGGCCGGACCAGACTCGAGGCGTCTGAACTGGTCGAAAAATAACTTCCCGTGGTCCGGCCTTCAGCGTATATTCCCAGCGTTTCTTTTGTTATTTCCCTCACTCATCCATCGCAATGCATCGACATGCATCCCAAGGAGCGACCATGCCATCCCTGGACACCGCCCGTATCGGCATCATCGGACTCGGTTACGTCGGCCTGCCTCTGGCCGTGGAATTCAGCAAGAAACGGCCGACCATCGGCTTTGATCTGAAGCACCAACGGATCGAGGAACTGCGCCGCCACGTCGATACCACCCTCGAGGTGAGTACCGAGGAGCTCAGCCAGGCAAGCGACCTGCGCTTCACCGATGTAGTCGAGGAGCTGCGCGCCTGCACGGTGTACATTGTCGCCGTGCCCACGCCCATCGACCGCAGCAAGCGGCCTGATTTCAAGCCGCTGATCGGGGCCTCGGAAACCGTGGCTGCGGTGCTCAAGCCGGGCGATGTGGTCGTCTACGAGTCCACGGTCTATCCCGGCGCCACCGAAGAGGTCTGCGTGCCCATCCTGGAGCGATTGTCCGGCCTCACCTTCAACCAAGACTTCTTTTCCGGCTACAGCCCGGAGCGGATCAACCCCGGCGACCACGAGCACCGCCTTCCCAGCATCATGAAGGTCACCTCCGGTTCCACCCCGGAGATCGCCGATTTCGTTGACGCCCTCTACGGCCAGATCATCACCGCCGGCACCTTCAAGGCCAGCTCGATCCGGGTGGCCGAAGCGGCCAAGGTGATCGAGAACACCCAGCGCGACGTCAACATCGCCCTGATCAACGAGCTGGCGCTGATCTTCAACCGGCTGGGCATCGACACCCTGGAGGTGCTCAAGGCAGCCGGCACCAAGTGGAACTTCCTCCCCTTCCGGCCCGGCCTGGTCGGTGGCCACTGCATCGGCGTGGACCCCTATTACCTCACCCACAAGGCCCAGGAGGTCGGCTACCACCCGGAGATGATCCTGGCCGGCCGTCGCCTCAACGATGCCATGGGCGGCTACATTGCCGCCGAGACGGTCAAGCTGATGCTGAAAAAACGCATCCAGGTGGCCGATGCCCGGATTCTCGTCCTTGGCCTGACCTTCAAGGAGAACTGCCCGGACCTGCGCAACACCAGGGTGGTGGATATCATCGCGGAGCTGGAGACCTTCGGCGCCCGGGTCGAAGTTCACGACCCTTGGGTCGACCAGGACGAGGCCAGCCGCCTCCATGACGTCACCATGGTCGACCGGCTGCCGACAGGCCGCTACGACGCCATCATCCTGGCCGTGGCCCACCGGGAATTCACCCGGATGTCCGCCAAGGATATTCAGGCGCTGTGCAAGCCGGCCGCGGTGGTCTACGACGTCAAGCATGTCCTGCCGACCGAGGCGGTGGACGGCAGCCTGTAAGCTGTGCGAGGGGAAGCGCTGTCGGGTTGGCCCGTGGAAACGGGCCGCGATCAGAACAGGCTGAAGCGGACGTTCCAGCCGGCGGCGAGGATGGCGGCCATGATGGGGGCCTTGATCTCGCGAGGGTGAAAGGCGTATTCGTAGGCTTCGACGGTGGCAAAG
>CAZFPV010000335.1:0-2801 GCA_964521155.1 uncultured Desulfobulbus sp.
GATCTCGACGATGTCGCCGCTCTGCAGTTCGTGCTTGAGCTGGACGATCTGGCCGTTGACCTTGGCCCCGACACAGGTGTCGCCCACAGCCGAATGGATGGCGTAGGCGAAATCGATCGGAGTGCTGCCCCGTGGCAGCTCCCGCACCTCGCCGGTCGGCGTGAGGGCGTAGATGTCCGGCTCGAACAGCTCGCCCCGCAGCGATTCCATGAATTCGCGGGGATCCTCGACCTCCTGCAGCGACTGCACCAGCTTCTTCAGGTCCTTGAACAGCCGGGCGTCGCCGCTGGTGATCTTCTGCCCTTCCTTGTAGGCCCAGTGGGCGGCCACGCCCTCCTGGGCGATCCGGTCCATCTCCACGGTGCGGATCTGAATCTCGATAAAATGGCCGCGCGGTCCGGCCACGGTGGTGTGCAGCGACTGGTAGTTGTTGGCCTTGGGCGCGCTGATGAAGTCCTTGATCCGGCCGGGCACCGGCGTCCAGTCGGCATGCACAGTGCCCAGAGCCTGGTAGCACTCCTTGACCGAATTGACAATGATGCGGAAGGCCACCTTGTCGTAGACCCGCTCCAGCGGGATCTTCTGCACCACCAGCTTCTTGTAGATGGAATAGATGTGTTTGGGCCGGCCGATGATCCGCACCGGTACGACCTTGTTGGCCGTGAGCTTGCGGTGCAGCACCTCGATGACCTCGTCGACGTAGGCCTGGCGCTGGGCCAGGGTGCTCTCGAGATGGGAGGTCAGGTCGGCGTACTCGACCGGAAAGAGGTACTTGAAAGCCAGGTCCTCCAGCTCCCGCTTCAACCACTCGATACCGATGCGGCTGGCCAGCGGCGCGTAGAGGTCCATGGTCTCGCGGGCCTTGACGCGCCGGTCCTCTTCATCGACGCCGTCCAGGGTAAGCATGTCCTGCAGTCGGTCGGCCAGACGCACCAGCAGCACCCGGATGTCGGCGCCCATGGCCAGGAGCAGTTTGCGGATGTTCTCTGCCTGGTGGGCCAGTTGGGAGTTGTAACGGACGTTGGTGATGCGGGTGGCGCCGTGGACGATGTTGGCGACATCGGCGCCGAACAGCTTTTTCAGTTCCTCCTGGGTGGCGACCTGTTCCTTGAGCGTGCCATGCAGCAGGCCCGCGACAATGGTGTCGAGGTCGAGCTTCATCGACGCGAGCGTTGAGGCCACGGCCAGCAGGTGATCCACATAGGGCTCGCCCGACTCGTGCCGCTGGCCGGCATGGCGCTCGGCCACGAGCGCATGGGCCCGGGTCAGCGGGGCGAGATCGACCCCCTGGAGATAGCCGGAAGCCAGCGATATGAGATGTTTGATGTCAGCCATCGTCATTGCCTGCACGGTGGAGGGGTATTCGGCCCCTTCGCCTGTTGAACACTGTCCGGCCCGTTCCCCGGTCTTCAGCCGAGAAGCGCCGGCCGGATGAGGGCGCCGATATGGGAAACGGCCTCGTCGAAGGCCAGGGTTACGGTGTCGCCGGTGCGGCGCGACCGCAGCTCGACCCGCCCCTCTTTCTCAAAGGTCTTGCCCACGGTCAGCCGGTAGGGAATGCCCAGGAGGTCGGCGTCGGCGAACTTGGAGCCCGGCCGCTCGTCGCGGTCATCCAGGAGCACGTCCAGTCCCTCGGCCCGGAGTCCCTGGTACAGCTGGTCGCATGCTCGACCATATGCCTCGTCCTTGGGACCCAGGTTGAGGATAATCACCTGGAAGGGGGCCAACGGCAGGGGGAAGATGATGCCCCGCTCGTCGTGATTCTGCTCGATGGCCGCAGCCACCACCCGGCTGACGCCGATGCCGTAGCAGCCCATGACAAAGGGCTTCTCCTGGCCGTCGCTGTCTTGGAAATTGGCGTTCATGGCCACCGAATAGCCGGTGCCCAGCTTGAACACGTGCCCGACCTCGATGCCTTCACGCAGCCGCAGGGAGCCGCCGCAAAGTGGACAGCGGTCGGTCTCGGTGATCTGACGGAGGTCACCCGAGACCGTGGGCTGGAAGTCGCGACCGGGATTGACGCCGATGAGGTGGTGCCCCTTCTCGTTGGCCCCCGCCACGGCGTTGACCATGCCCATCACCTCCTGGTCGGCGGCCACGCGCAAATCCAGGCCCACCGGCCCAAGGTAGCCGACCGGCAGTCGGGTCAGCTGCCAGATCCGCTCCTCGTCGAGCGGCTCGACGTCGTCCACGTCCAGCAGGTGCTTGAGTTTGACCGTCTGCACCTCGCGATCGCCGCGCACCAGCGCCGCCACCGGCTCGCCGTCAGCCAGGTAGAACATGGTCTTGATCACGTTCTCGGGCCGCACCTTGAGGAATTCGGCCACAGTTTCCACCTTCTTTGTGCCGGGCGTCTCCACCTTGAGCATCTCGGCCAGGGGTTCGCTCGGCGGTTCGGCCGCCACCGGGGCGATGGCCGCCTTCTCGACGTTGGCCGCGTAGCTGCAGTCCTGGCAGATCACCAGGGTGTCCTCGCCGGTCTCGGCCAGGACCATGAATTCGTGGGAAAAAGAGCCGCCGATGGCGCCGCTGTCCGCCTCCACCGCCCGGAACTCGAGACCGCAGCGCTCAAAGATGCGGCAGTAGGCCGTGCGCATGATCTCGTAACTGCGGCTGGCGCCGGCGTCGTCGACATCAAAGGAATAGGCGTCCTTCATCACGAATTCGCGGCCGCGCATCAGCCCGAACCGCGGCCGGATCTCGTCGCGGAACTTGGTCTGGATCTGGTAGAGGTTGACCGGCAGATCGCGGTAGGAATGCAGCTCACGCCGGACGATATCGGTTATGACTTCCTCATGGGT
>CAZFPV010000336.1:0-2783 GCA_964521155.1 uncultured Desulfobulbus sp.
GGCCAGGATCTGGGACAGGACAAAGGCGGACATGGCGATGCCGGGGAAGCAGGAATCAGGAACAAGGGGCTACCGCGATGATCGGCGGTAAGGTCAACTGGTTCACTATACGGCGTGTGCGCAAAAAGGCGAGGCAAACCAGCCGAATCCCTCCCCCCCTTTTTTGTGGTCGAACGGGAGCTGCCGTGCGGACATGGGAACCATGGAGGAAGAACCTATGGACAAGCAGTTCGGGATGACCAGGGAAGAACGTTCCTGGGTGCTGTACGATGTGGCTAACTCGGCCTTTGTTCTGGTGATGGTCACCGCCCTGATGCCGATCTACTACAAGGATGTGATCGCCGCCAGCCAACCCGCTGCCGTCTCCACCGCCAACTGGGGCTTCGCCAACGCGGCCGCCTCGCTGGCGCTGGCCCTGCTGGCCCCGGTACTCGGGGCCATGGCCGATTACCCCGGCCGCAAGAAGGCCTTCTTCGTCGCCTTTCTCCTCCTCGGACTGGCCTTCACCCTGACCCTGCCCCTGGTCGCGCCGGGCCAGTGGCTGCTCTGCCTGACGCTGTTTCTCCTGGCCCGGGTCGGCTGGGCCGGGGCCAACCTGTTCTACGACGCCTTCCTGGTCGACGTCGCCAGCCCAGGCCGCATGGACCTGATCTCCAGCCGCGGCTACGCGTGGGGGTACATCGGCTCGGTCATCCCCTTTGTCGCCATTATCGGCCTGCTGTTCGCGGGCGGCATGGACCATGGCCTGCCGGTGCGCGAGACCCGCATCGGCTTTGTCCTGGTGGCCCTGTGGTGGCTGCTGTTTTCCCTGCCGGCCATCCGCTGTCTGCGCCAGCTGCACAGCCTGCCCGCCCAACCGGCGCCAGTGCGCGACAGCTTCCGCCGGCTTGGCCAGTTCGTGGGCGAGGTGCGGCGGCATCCCCGGGTGTTTGTCTTCCTGCTGGCCTATTTCTTCTACATCGACGGCGTCGACACCATCATCAGCATGGCCACCGCCTATGGCCGCGACCTGGGGTTCAGCCCCACCCTGCTGATCGCGGTCCTGCTCTTCATCCAGATCGTGGCCTGGCCCTTTGCCCTGCTGTATGGCCGGCTGGCGGCCAGGTTTTCGACCAGGCGGATGCTCATGGCCGGGATTGGCGTCTACGTGCTGGTAACCCTGCTGGCTTTTCTCCTGCCGTGGCTGGCTCCCGGGCCTGCCAAGATCGCCCTTTTCTGGCTGATTGCCGCGCTCGTGGCCTCGTCCATGGGCGGTATCCAGGCGCTCAGCCGCAGTTTCTACGGCAGATTGATCCCACCTGCGCAGAGTGCCGAGTTCTTCGGTTTTTATAATGTGTTCGGCAAGTTTGCGGCCATTGTCGGCCCCCTGCTGATGGGGGTGGTCAGTCGTCTGAGCGGTGACAGCCGCTGGGGCGTGCTCAGTCTGCTGATCCTGTTTGCCCTGGGCGCCTGGTTTCTGCGCCGGGTGGAGGAGTAGCCGCCGTTGTGCCCGGTCTCTCCATGCGGCGGGTCCAGGCTGCGGCGGCCAGGGTCAGGACGAGCAGGGCGGTCAGGCCGGAAAGCAGGGCGCGTTTGCTGACAGCAGTGATCAGGGAGGCGCTGACCGGGCTGCGATAGGAGCCGATCGGGTCGGCCAGGGCCTCGAACCTCGCCCGGATCGGCTCCGGCCAGGTATAGCCCGAGTGATGGAGGACTGTGGGAAAGAACTCCGCCAAGATCCGGTTCTCGGTCGCGGCAATGCGGGCGTGGGTGCGACGCAGGTCGGCATGGTTCCGGGCCTGGGCGGCCAGCTGGGCGTGGCGGTCGCGGCGAAAGAGCCGCACCCGGGCCTCGGCCAGCAGCGGGTCACGAAAGGGCGGGTTGAGGCGGAGAAACCGGACATACTCGGTTTCGTCCCGGTATCGGGCCAGCACCGGCCCGACCTCGGCGGCCCGCTCCCTGTCCTGTCTGTCCAGTTCCCGCCTGTCCAGCCGGGAGGGAAAGACGAGGCCCGCCCCGTTGTCGTGGAGATGGCCGTACTCCGCCGTGACCTCATCGATAGCAGCCAGCGCCGGGATGAATCGGCCATACCAGGCAAGCAGATGCGCGGTGTTGGCGCAGCAGAACAGCAGCAGCGCAAGGCTGCAGGCCGCCGCCATCAGGCCCGTACGCAGACCGCCCCAGTCCAGACGGGAGCGGAACAGCGTCCCGGCCGGCGCCGCCGCGACCAGCCCCACCTGGGCCAGCAGCACCGACAAGGCGTTGATGCCAAGGTCGCGGAAATCGAAATACCGCTCCGGGACCAGCCACTGGATCAGCTCGTCGGCGATGCCGAGCGCGATGCCGATCATGGCTGCCGCCCAGTGGGCGGCCAGACCGTGGTACTCCAGCCGCACTGCCCGCAGCAGCAGCCAGCCGAGGACGCCGTACTGGAGGCAGTGGATCGATTCCTCCGGGCTTTCGTGCAGTGACCAGGCCAAGGCGGCAAAGACCAGGCCGACGGAGGCGAGCGCCACCGAGGCCAGTGGCCGGAGCGCGAGTCTGCCCCGGATGATGGCCCCCGCCGTCCACCCGGCCGTGAGGCCGATCGCAACAAGGGTTATCCAAAGAAACAACCCCTGGCCGCTGTGGGCCTGCACCTCCTCCTGGATAGTTCGCGCCAGGGGGATGGTGGCGTAGATCAGCAGGGTCCAGCCGACCACCGCCAGCCAGGCTCGCCATCTGTGTCCAGCCGAGGATCTTTCAGTCATTTGCCCTGCCGCTCCCGTCGATAACGCTTTTGTTTCCCCCCGCATCTCGGGTAC
>CAZFPV010000337.1:0-2780 GCA_964521155.1 uncultured Desulfobulbus sp.
TGAGCCTGGTCAACGCCCTGAAGCGGATCGATATGAGCTGCATCGTCTTCTTCATTGGCATCCTCCTGGCCGTTGCCACCCTGGAGCATACCCACATCCTGGGCGCCCTGGCCGAATGGCTGAATAAGACCGTGGGGCGCACGGACATCATCGTCACCCTGATCGGACTGGCTAGCGCCGTGGTCGACAACGTGCCGCTGGTTGCCGCCTCCATGGGCATGTACGACATGGCCACCTATCCCCAGGACAGTTTCCTCTGGGAGTTCATGGCCTACTGCGCCGGTACCGGCGGCTCCATCCTGATCATCGGTTCCGCCGCCGGCGTGGCCGCCATGGGCCTGGAGAAGATCCATTTCTTCTGGTATGCCCGCAAGATCGGCCTGCTGGCGGCTGTCGGCTATTTTGCCGGCATCTTCGTCTATATCACCCAGTATAAGATGCTCCATTGAACGATGGGCCGCTCCCCGAGGGCGGCCATGCACCGCGGTCGTCACCTGTCGTCGCTTCCGGTTGTCCCCCGGCCGGAAGCGACGGCCGGGTGGCGGCGTCCTTCCCCCTCATTCCCGACACCCACCGGCGCCGATGCACGACGATTTCTCTGCCACCTTCCCCGGTCTGGCTGTCCATGATCTGCTCGACGCAATCCCCCACGGGATCGCGGTGGTCGACCGGGAACTCCGGATCGTGGCAGTCAACAGCCATATCGAGGCCCTGACCGGGCTCCCCCTGGCCGAGGTTAGGGGGGTGTACGTTGATTTCGTGCTCCGTTCCAGCATCGGCGGACGCGGCCGCACCTTTCGCGAGGTGCTGGAGAGCGGCGCGGCCCAGGTGCTCGACGGCGACATCGTCAGCCGCGACCGGCGCAAGCTGCCCATGCAGTTCACCATCACGCCCCTGCGCGGAGAAATCGACGAGCCTCTTGGACTGGTGATCGTGCTTGACGACCTCTCTCTTATGGCCGCCTCGGCCGGGAAGGCCGCAGAGCCCGACGAAACCCACGGCATCGTCGGCCAGAGCCCGAAGATGCAGGAGGTCTTCGAGCTCATTCCGCTCATGGCCCGCACTGAGGCCTCGGTGCTGATCACCGGCGAGACCGGCACCGGCAAGGACCGGATCGCCGAGGCCATCCACAAGCAATCCAGTCGGGCGGCCAAGCCCTTCATCAAGATCAACTGCGGCGCCCTGCCCGAACCGCTGCTCGAATCCGAGCTGTTCGGCTACGTCAAGGGGGCTTTCACCGGCGCGGTCAAGGACAAGCCGGGCATGTTCCGCCTGGCCCAGGGCGGCACCCTCTTTCTCACCGAGATCGGCGACATGCCCCTGCCGCTGCAGGTCAAGCTGCTCTCCGTGCTCGATGACCGCGAGTTCTTTCCCCTGGGCGGGGAGAAGAAGGTTCAGGTGGACGTGCGCATCATCGCCGCCACCCACCGGCCGCTTAAGGAGCGGGTGGCCGAGGGGCTGTTTCGCGAGGACCTCTACTACCGGCTCAACGTCCTCCACCTGCACCTGCCGCCCCTGCGCGAACGTGAGACCGACACCCGCTTCCTTATCAACCATTTCCTGCGCACCTTCGCCGAACGCACCGGCAGCGCCGTCAAGTCGTTTGCCGCCGAGGCCCTCAATCAGTTGATGGCCTACCCCTATCCCGGCAACATCCGGGAACTGCGCAACATCGTCGAATACTGCGTCAACATCTGCCAGGGCCGGCAGATTGAGATCGAGCATCTACCCAAGTATCTGTTGGCCCGGCTGGAAGCGGTGGCCGAGGCAATCCCGGAACCCGTGCGATCAACTGCCGTTGCGGCCCCGGCTGCGAAACCGGTCCGGCCGCAGCCAGCCTCCGGAGCAGACCGCGACTGGCAGGCCATCGAAAAGGAGCTGATCGTCAACACCCTGACCCAGACCCGGGGCAACCGCTCCAAGGCGGCGGCGCTGCTGGGCTGGGGCCGGACCACCCTGTGGCGCAAGCTGAAGAGCCACGGCCTGGTGACCGGCAGCAACGGAGCAAGCAAATGAAAATACTGATCACCGTCCAGGACAACAGCGTCGCGCCCCGGTTCGATCAGGCCACCGAGGTGATCATCGCCGAGTATGACGGCAGCCGCCAGGTGACGCCGCCGCGTACGATCATCCTGCCGCACAAGAGCGCCGAGGATCTGAGCGACCTGATCGTCAAGGAGGGTATCGGCTGTCTCATATGCGGCGGCATCGAGGACGCCTTTTATCGCTTCTTCACCTGGAAGAAGATCCTGGTCTTCGACGGAGTCATCGGCGCCTACGCCGAGGCCCTGCAACTGGCGGTGACCGGCGCGCTCCAGCCTGGCCAGGTGCTGCCCTCGGCCACCGGCGAGGCCTGATGGCGTCCGGGTCTTGCCATCAGGGCGGCAGGCCGCTGCATGCGGTTGCCGGTAGACGCAACCGGCCGGAGGGGTCATGCACACCGTCCGGGTGCTGATCGCCGATCCGGAAGCGGAATTTACCGCTGTCCTCACCGACCGGCTCCACAGCTGGGGCTTTGCCGCCATGGCCGCCAACAGCCGCGAGGAGGCACTGGAACTGCTGGTCACCTTCCGGCCGGAGGTGGCAGTCATCGGCCTGCGCGGCGACGGCGGCCGGGGCATTGAACTGATGGCCGCCATGCAGTCCGTGGATCCGGCTATCCGGGTCATCCTCCTGCTCTGCAAGGGAACGGCCCTGGCCGGCATGCGGGGCATGACCCTGGGCGCGGCCGACTGCATCCCCCTGCCGCTCGAGCTGGGTCTGCTCATCGACAGCATCCG
>CAZFPV010000338.1:0-2779 GCA_964521155.1 uncultured Desulfobulbus sp.
GGCGTGAAGAGGCCGCCCAGAGAAAACAGCCGGGCGGCCTGGATTGAGCAGAATGGACGGGGTAAGGTCAGTGCTTGAATGAGCGCTGGCCGGTGAACATCATTGCCACCTGCGGCCGGGCCTCGTTGCAGGCTTCAATGGACTCGAAATCGCGGATCGAGCCGCCGGCCTGGAGGATGGCCGAGACGCCCTGACGGATGCCGACATCGGCGGCGTCGCGGAAGGGGAAGAAGGCGTCCGAGATCATCACCGAACCCGGCAGTCCTGCCTGGTCCGCCTTGACCCGGGCATCGATGGCCTCCTGGTCGGCCCGGTCGCGCTTGCCGCGCTCGACCTCGGCCGCCAGATCCACGTAGGGCAGGCCGTGGGCGTCGAAGCAGAGGACGTCCGCGTACTTGGCATAGGCCTTGTGCACGGCGATCTCGGCCACGCCGACCCGATCCTGCTCGCCCGCGCCGATGGCCACGGTGCAGCCGTCCTTGACATAGAGCACCGAGTTGGAGGTGACCCCGTGCTCGATGGCCCAGCCAAAGAGCATGTCTTCGATCTCGCGGGCCGTGGGCTGCCGCTCGCAGGTATAGGTAGCCCCTTTGTAGGTGGCGGTCGCCGGTTTCAGGTCCGTGGCCGAGCGGATCGAGTTAACCGCGGATCGCTGCACGATGATGCCGCCGTCGATCAGCGATTTGAAATCCACAAACCGGTGGCGCTCGTATTCGGCCAGCCGGTCGATGGCGCCCAGCCGGATTACCCGCAGGTTCTTGCGGCGGGCGAGGATGGCGAGCGCGCCCTCCTCGAACTCGGGGGCGCAGACCACCTCGAGATAGTTGGCGGCCATCAGCTCGGCCGTGGCCAGGTCGATGGGCCGGTTGACCACCACCGCCCCGCCGAAGGCCGCGATCCGGTCGCAGCGGTTGGCCCGGTTGTAGGCCTCGGCCAGGCTCACGGCTACGGCCGCGCCGCTGGGGTTGTTGTGCTTGAGGATGACCGCCGCCGGTTTGTCGGCCAGATACTTGATGATATTGAGGCCATTGTCGACGTCCGTGAGATTGATCTTGCCCGGATGCTTGCCGACCTGGAGCATGTCTTCGACGGTGATGGCGCTGACCAGTCCCTTACCCGGTTCGATGAAGGCGCAGTCGCCGAGGATCAGGTTGCCGTTGACCAGTTCATACAGCGCCGCCTCCTGGTCCGGGTTTTCGCCGTAACGCAGGCCCCGCTCCTCGATGGTTCCGTCCTCCTGGGGAATCGACCAGGTTTTCTTGCGGTAGACCAGGGTCTGGTCCCCAAAGGAGATGGTCATCTCCAGGGGAAAGGAATCACCAAGCAGGGTTGAGTACATCTTTTTCAAGTCGGTCATGGAAAAAACTCCTCTGGCATTGCCGTTCCCGGCAGGATGGGGAAGAACTGTGTTGGTTGGCAGGACCGGGTCAGGCGCCCGTGCCGCTGGTCAGCGGCGGGATAACGGCTCCGGCCGGGATCTGGCAGCGCTCCAGCACCGCATGCTCGCCGATGCGCGCACCGTCGCCGATTACGCAGTCGCGGAGCACGCAGCCGGCGGCCAGTCGACAGTCGCGGCCCACGGTCGAGTGTCCGGTTATCTGTACATTGGCGTCGATGATGGTGTCCTGGCCAATGGCGCAATCCGGGGCGATCAGGATCGTTTCCGGGGCGTACATGGTCACCCCGGCGAGCATCAGGGCCGCGTTGCGCCGCGCCTGCAGCACCGCGTGCGCCTGGGCCAGCTCGATGCGCGAGTTGACGCCGAGCACGTCGATGGCCTCGGGGTGGACAAAGGCTTCGACCCGAACGCCCTGGCGGTTGGCGATGGCGACGATGTCGGTGAGATAGACCTCGCCCTGGCTGTTGTCGGCGCCCACCTGGCGCAGGGCGTGGAAGAGAAAGTTGCGTTCGGCCAGGTAGATGCCGGCGTTGATTTCGTCGATGGCTCGCTGTTCGCTGCTGGCATCCTTCTCCTCGACGATCGCCTGGACCGCGCCACGGGCGTCGCTGATGATCCGGCCGTAGCCGAAGGGTTGGTCGAGCCGGGTGGTCATCAGGGTCAGGGTGGCCTGCCTGCGCTGGTGCTCGGCGATCATTGTCCGCAGGGTAGATGCCCGGATGAGTGGGGTGTCGCCGCAGAGAATCAGCACCAGGTCCGCCTGACCGCAGGCTGCCTCGGCGCAGAGCATGGCGTGGCCGGTGCCCAACTGCTCCTCCTGAACCACCGGGGTGAGGCGATGTCCGTCCAGGGTGCCGAGAACCTCTTCTCGCTGGTGGCCGACAATGACCGCGCACCGATCGACCCCGGCGGCGCCGACGGCATCGAGGACGTGGTGCAGCATGGGACGGAAGAAGACCTCGTGCAGCACCTTGGCGCGCGTCGATTTCATGCGGGTGCCCTTGCCGGCGGCAAGGATGACGGCGGTAATGGACTGTTTCATGGCATAAACCGGGCTAGAGAAAAGGAAGAGGCTGCAGGCGGCCTACTGTAAAAAAGAAAGCCGGTTTTGACAAGAACCACATGGTGCGGCGGGGGCAATTGCCCGGCCCAGATCCGCGGCCAACCATTTTTCAGTTGCGGGAACCGGTCGATCGTGGCAATTGCGGAAGACTCTGAAACGATGCGAGGCGGGCTGACCTCGAGCGTTCCTGCTGCAATCGAATCAATTCAGCCGGCGAGCGAATCATTATGCGAAGACCACATGAACACGCGGTGCTGATCCTTGACGGCGCCTGCGGCACCAACCTGCAGGAAATGATCATTCCGGCCAAGGCCTGG
>CAZFPV010000339.1:0-2773 GCA_964521155.1 uncultured Desulfobulbus sp.
AAGTAGCGCTTGGGCAGCAGGGGCTCGGTTGGGACGTCCCAGCGGCCTGCTGGCAGCCTGGCCCTCCACTGGTCCCGCCAGATATAGGGCAGGAGGGCAAGGAGAACGGCCGCGGCCACGATCCCGCTCCAGGACAGGGTCGGCAGATAGGCAAGAAAGCCCAGTCCTGCCGCCTGGCTGACCAGGTAGGTGGCCGGGTCGCCGACCATGGTCAGGAGCCCGCCGGAGTTGGCCGCCAGGGCCACCAGAATGAGCAGGGGCTCGGCGTCCAGCTTCAGTTCACGGGCCAGGGGCGCCAGCACCGGCCCCAGCACCAGCACCGCGGTGGCGTTGGGCAGCACCGCGCTGATCATCACCGTGACCAGGGTGACGCCCACCAGCAGTCGGCTGCCGCGCCCCCGGGAGAGGGTGACCATCAGGTGGGCTGTCCTGGCAAAGATGCCGGTGGGTTGCAGGGCGCGGGCCACCACCATGGCGCCGAGCAGCAGGGCCAGGGTCGAGTAGGAGGCGGTCATCTGCGCTGCGGCCTGGGGCAGGGTGAAGACGCCGCCGTACACCAGGACCAGGGTGCCGGCCAGGGCCGCCGCAGGCGGGCTGAGCACGTTGCCCATGATCAGAAAAATGACCGAGAGAAAGGTCAGGGCGGCTATCCAGGCGTCCATATTGGTTTTCCGGGTGCAGAGGGGAAGAAAGGGCTCCTGTCACCTTGCCGGAGAATATGGAATTTGGCAAGCCCCCCGTGACCGCGCCGGTTCGGGCGGGCAGGGTTTGCGGGAGTCTGGGGCGGTTCGCTGTTTTGGTTGCGGTGGATGGGGTCGATTCTGGACCCCGGCCTTCGCCGGGGTGACGGACCGGCGTCGTCCAGGAAGAGGAATCGAGCCGCAGTGGAAGAGAAGGCAGGCGTTGCCCGGGAAGAAGACCAGCAAGGCTCAGGAAGAAGAGTAACAACGCACGGGAAGAGAACCACCTCGCTCGGGAAGGAAAACGCCCCCAAGGCGTCATTCCGGCGCAGGCCGGAATCCAGAGTTGCCCAGGACGCACGACCAAGCCTTGCCCCGGGCGTCAGTGGCATGGTGAGCGCATTCGGATTGGAATCCAGCGCGCTTTCCTGGGCGTCTTCCCGCTTCTGGCTTCAGGCCGGCGAGTCGGCGCAACCGGTGGGCAGGGCGTAGACCAGCACCGGCTCGGCCTCCACCTCGCGCAGGCCGAGGGTGAAGGCCGCGAACTGGCGTCTGCCGCCGGAGATACGGGACAGATCCAGCCCCTCGATGATGAGGATGTCGCGTGCAAGCAAGCGGATGTGGGTGGGGTGGCCCGGCTGGTTGCGTTCGATCCCCGGCTGGTCGATGCCGGCAAAAAGCAGGGGCCGTTCGGCCAGCCATTCGGCCGCCTCGGCGTCGAGCCAGGGGAAGAGCGGATCGAAGATCGCCAGCGGCTGACTGCGAGTCTTGAAGAAGACCGCTTCGACGCCCGCAAGGTCGAGCCCGCGGACCTGGGCAAGGCCGATGGCGGTCGGCGGCGCCTGACTCAGGTCGAGAACCAGGGCGGTGAACCGGAGGGGGAACCGCTGGTAGTCGCTCGAGCATTTGCCGCCGGCAACGGCGTGGAGCGGGTAATCCACATGGGCGCCGGTGTGCAGGGGCAGGTGCAGGGTGTGTTCGACCATGCCGTGGCTGGCGAAATTGCGAGTGTTTTCAATCCGGGGCCGTTTCTCGTCCAGGTTCTTGTACACGGCCATGCCCGCGTGAATCGGCGGCGAGACCGGCAGCCATCTTTCCAGCATCATAGTGCTTCCTCCGGTTCAACCCGGTCGACGCCGGGCGGGTAGAGGTGCAGCCGCCCCCGGGCCGCCTTGGCCCGCAGCCGGTCGGCAATCCGCCATTGGGCCCGTAGTTCCTCGAACCCGGTGAACAGGGTCTGGTCGCCCTCCAGGGCGTCCATGAGCAGTTTGACATAGGATTCCGGCCGGTTGCCGATGGTCCGGCAACTGTGACAGTATTCGGCGGTCACCGGCGTCAACTCGTAGCCGTAGCCGGGCGTCTTGGAGTTGAATTGCAGGAGCACACCCTCGCTGGGGAAGACCTCGATGGTCAGTCGGTTGGGCTCGGCTTCGATGGTTTCGGCGCAACTCGGGCAGAGGCGGTTGGGGCGGTACTCGATCCGGATCTCGGTGCGTTTTTCGGTAAGCTTTTTGCCGGTGCGGAGGATGAAGCGGGCGCCCTGCCAGCGCGGCGCGTCAACGCGCAGAACCGCCTCGACATAGGTTTCTGTGCGGGATCCGGGCGCCGCTTCGCCATAGCCGACATATTGACCGACCACTGGCGGCGGCTCGGTTTCGATGACCACCTGGCGCAGCACCTCGACCTTGGCCCGCCGGACCGCATCGGGAGACAGGTCCTCGGGCGGCTCCATGGCCACCAGGGCCAGCATCTGCAGCAGGTGGCTCTGCACCATATCGTTGATGGCGCCGGCCCGGTCGTAGTAATCGATCCGTTCGGCCACGCCCGAGGTCTCGCTGCCAAGCAGAGTGACGGTCTCGATGGCGCCGCCGTGCCAGCTCTCGCTGAACAGGCGGTTGGCCAGGCGGATGGAGAGCAGGTTGCGGATCATGTCCTTGCCCAGGTAGTGGTCGATCCGGTAGACCTGCTCCTCCCGGGCCATGGTCATCAGCCGTTCCTGGATGCGCTCGGCCGAGGCCAGGTCCTCGCCGAAGGGCTTTTCAAACAGCAGTCGGCAGCCCGGGTCGCCCGTCTTGAACAGGCCGGCCTGGTGC
>CAZFPV010000340.1:0-317 GCA_964521155.1 uncultured Desulfobulbus sp.
GCGAACTGGGCGCGGGCAAGACCACCTTCACCCAGCACCTGGCCCGGGCGCTTGGCGTGGGCGAGGAGGAGTACGTTTCCAGTCCCTCTTTTGCCCTGCTGCACGAGTATCGCGGCAGGATCCCGGTGTATCACCTGGACCTGTACCGGCTCGGCAACGAGGAAGAGGTCGAGGACGCCGGTTTGCTCGAGGCGTTCGACCAGCAGGGCATGACCATTGTCGAGTGGCCTGACCGGCTGGGGAGGCTTGCGCCCGCCGGCCGGCTGGAGATGCATCTTGCGATCCTGCTGGATGACAAGCGGACCCTGACCCTGGAG
>CAZFPV010000340.1:327-2760 GCA_964521155.1 uncultured Desulfobulbus sp.
ACATCAACCGGCCATGAGTTGCCGAACACCAAGAGCCAGAGATCGCAACTGCCGGTCCTTTCGAGGAGCACGGCGCTGACCTGTCGAAATAACAATGAGTTCTCCCTTTTTTTGGGATTAATCAATAGACCCATTATTCATGAAGAAACGAATCATTACCCTCAAGCCCTGCCGCAAGCACTACACCCATGACCAGGACAAGGCCTGTTCACCCGAAGAGACCGTGGCCCGATTCCAGGAGCGGCTGCGAGCCGTTGACCTGGATATCCTCAAGGAGATCCGCCGGATCGACAACGGCCGCCTCGACATTCCGGTCTACTTCAGCGTCTGCGGCGAAGACGCTCGCCGGATCATCGGCAACAAGAAGCAGATGGGCAAGGGCTCGACCCCGGAGCAGTCGCGGGCCAGCGCCTGCATGGAACTGGGTGAGCGGTTCAGCTTTTTCAGCTTTCTCCGCGATAACGACAACTTCCTCACCGGCGACTATGCCGCCATGGAGGCTGCGGGCCACCCGGTGCTGCCCATCGAGACCCTCTTGCAGTCGGTGCATGACAGCCAACTGGACGCGGGTCTGCTGCGTCAGTTGCTGGCCGGCCTGCCCCTGCGCTGGACCTGGGCCCTGCGGCTCTCGGACGACGCTCCCGTGCTCGTTCCCTTTTCCTGGTTTTACGCCATCAATGAGTTCAACGGCCCTTCGGCCGGCAACACCTATGAGGAGGCGGTCCTCCAGGGGATCAGCGAGGTGGTCGAGCGCCACGTCTGCGCCCTGATTACCCGCGACCGGTTGCCTGCCCCGGCCATCGATCTGGATTCGGTCACCGACCCGGTGGCCCGCGAACTGCTGGACAAGTTCAGCCGCAACGGCATCCAGTTGTATTGCAACGATTTTTCTCTGGACACCGGCATCCCCACCGTGGGCGCCCTGGCCTGGGATCCGGCCACCTTTCCCGAGCAGAGCGAGATCGTCTATACCGCCGGCACCACGCCCGACGCCAACAAGGCCCTGATTCGCGCCCTGACAGAGGTGGCCCAGTTGGCCGGCGACTTCAACACCGGCTCCAATTACGTGGCCAGCGGCCTGCCCAAGCCACTCAGTTTTGATGAGGTCGAACATGTGATCAACCCAGGCCGCACCATTGCCCTCACGGAGATGGCCGACCTGCGCGACGATGACATCCTCCAGGAGGTGCGCAACTGCGTCACAGCCCTCAAACGCCAGGGCCTGGAGGTGCTGGTGGTGGACACCGCCCACCCGCAACTGGGCATCCCCGCCGTCTACACCATCATTCCGGGCGCCCATTTCCGCGAGCGGGCCATGGGCGGCGACGCCGGCCTGTTCGCCGCCAAACTGGCCGCTGACCTGCTGCACGGCGAGGCCCTGGACGAACGCCTCTCGGCCATGCAGCGTATCCTCCCCGAGGCCTACTACTTGCTCTTCTATCGTGGCCGCAACCTCTATGAACAGGGCACGGCCGAGGCCGCCCTGGCCTGTTTCGACGAGGCCCTGGAGCTCGCCCCGCGCGACGAGGACCGGCCCTATCTGTACTCCTACCGGGGTTGCTGCCTGCGCGACCTGGGCCGTTTCGAGGAGGCTGTGCAGGCCCTGGAGCAGGGGCTGGCCCTGGATGAGGACCGGCCCGACATCTACAACACCCTGGGCGTCTGTCAGTACAAGCTCGGCCGGCATGCCGAGGCGGCCCAGGCCTTCCGCCGCGCCGTGGCCCTCAACCCGGTCTCGGCCATCGACTACGCCAATCTGGCGCTCAACCTGGAACGGCTGGGTGAACCCGAAGAGGCTGCAGTCAATTACGAGATCGCCCTTTCCCAGGACCCGACCATCGCCTTTGCCGCCGAGCGGCTGGCCGGGCTGCTCGCCGCCCTGGACAGCGGCCGGACCGTGCCATGAACGCCTTTCCCGCCCATCCGGAAAAGATCCTCATCCGCTCCACCAACTGGATCGGCGACGCGGTCATGACTACGCCGGCGGTACGGACTATCCGCGAGAACTTTCCTGAAAGCGAAATCACCATCCTGGTCCACCCCTGGGTGGCCGATGTGTTCCGCTACAGCCCGCGCATCGATCGGGTCTTCCTCTATGAAAAGAAGAGCCGACACAAGGGGCTCAAGGGTATGCTCCAGTTGGCCGGCGAATTGCGCCAACAGCAGTACGACTGCGCCATCCTCCTGCAGAACGCTTTTGAGGCGGCGCTGATCGCCAAGGCAGCCGGTATCCCGGCGCGCGGCGGCTACACCACCGATGGCCGGACCCTGCTGCTCACCCATGGGGTGGGCAAGGAACCGGATCTGGTGCGCAAGCACGAGGTCAACTACTACCAGCGGATGGTGCGCGGCCTGGGCCTGAAAACCGGGCCCAACGAGTTGGAACTGTTCATCCCCGGCACCCACATTGACGCGGCCCGGGCCGCGCACCAT
>CAZFPV010000341.1:0-2753 GCA_964521155.1 uncultured Desulfobulbus sp.
AGTGCAACCTTGCCAAGGTTGAAGTCGCGAGTTCGAATCTCGTTTCCCGCTCCAAGAGACTCCAAGGTTCGGACCTCTGTTCGAGCCTTTTTTTTTCAAGTACCGAGGCGCAGAGAATGAAAACCTATTATACGCCGGTCAACGACATCGAACGGAACTGGTATGTTGCCGACGCCGACGGCAAGGTGCTCGGCCGCATCGCTGCCGAAATCGCCCATCGCCTGCGCGGCAAGCACAAGCCCACCTTCTGCAATTTCCAGGATAACGGCGATTTCGTCATCGTTGTCAATGCCGACAAGATCCACCTCACCGGCAACAAGTGGGACGACAAAAAGTATTATCGCCATTCGGGATTTCCGGGCGGCATCACCACCCAGACCGCACGCGAAGTGCTGAGCAAAAAACCGGAAGAACTGATCCGGATGGCGGTCCGGGGCATGCTGCCGAAAAACAAGCTCGGCCGGGCACAGCTGAAGAAGCTGAAGATCTACACCGGCAAGGAGCATCCCCATCAGGCGCAGAAACCCGAGAATCTCGAGATTTGATAACGGAGCACATCTATCATGGCCCAGGAACAGACATACGCCACCGGCAGACGGAAGACAGCAATAGCCAGAGTCTGGATCACTCCAGGCAGCGGCAAAGTCGCGATCAACAAGATGGGCCTGGAGGATTACTTCGGCAACATCTTCTTTGAGCCGAAAGTTGCCAAGCCCTTTGCGGTCACCGAAACCACCGGCCAGTACGATGTCATGGCCACCGTCATCGGCGGCGGCAAATCGGCCCAGATCGACGCCCTGGTGCACGGCATTGCCCGCGCCCTGCAGGAGGCCAACCCGGAAATGCGCCTGCCCCTGAAGCGAGCCGGTCTGCTCACCCGCGATCAGCGCGCCAAGGAACGGAAGAAATACGGTCAGCGCGGCGCCCGCGCCCGGTTCCAGTTCTCGAAACGTTAATTCGGCGCCCGCGGAGCTGGCCGCCATCTTTGCCAGCATTGTTGTATACCTTCAGGGGATAACGAATTTCGTTATCCCCTTTTTTTCATTTAGCCCACCCGTCTTTCGCAGGGGAGGAACCGAACATGTTGACCGTCGGTATTGTTGGCGCTTCCGGCTACACCGGAGTCGAGCTGGCCAGAATCCTGGCCGGACATCCCGAAATTCGCCTGACCGTCGCCACCTCGCGGCAGTATGCGGGCAAGCAGATAGCCGAGGTCTTTCCCAACCTGCGCAAGCGGGTCGATCTGCGTTGTGAGAACCTGGGCGTCGAGGAACTGGTGGACCGGGCCGAATTTTTCTTCACCGCCGTGCCCCACAAGACGGCCATGGACATCGTGCCCAAACTGCTTGCCGCCGGCAAGAAGGTGGTTGATCTGAGCGCCGACTACCGCATCCACGATGCCGGGGTGTACGAGGCCTGGTACCAGGCGCACTCCAGCCCGGACCTGCTCGCCGAGGCTGCCTACGGCCTGCCGGAACTGTACCGGGAGCGCGTTCGCACCGCCCGCCTGACTGCCAATCCCGGCTGCTATCCCACCTCGGTGATCCTGGCACTGACTCCTCTGCTGCGCAAGGGCTTCATCGACCCGACCACCCTGATCATCGATTCCAAGTCCGGCACCTCGGGCGCAGGCCGGGCCGCCAGCGTCGGCACCTTGTTCTGCGAAGTCGCCGACGGCTTCAGGCCATACAAGGTGGGCGGCAGCCACCGGCATATCCCGGAGATCGAGCAGGAACTCACAGCCGCCGCCGGCCAGACCGTGACCGTTTCCTTCACCCCGCACCTGCTGCCGATCTCGCGCGGCATTCTCAGCACCATGTACGCCAGCCTGACCGGTGCGGGCGCAGCCGCCGACCTGCAGCAACTCTTCGAGGAAACCTACGCCGACGAGCCCTTTGTCCGCGTCCTGCCCGCCGGAACCCTGCCCGCGACCCAGCACGTGCGCGGCTCCAACTGCTGCGACATCGCCCTGCAGCAGGACAAACGCACTGGCCGGCTGATTGTCATGTCGGCCATTGACAATATCGTCAAGGGCGCCTCCGGCCAGGCGGTGCAGAACATGAACCTGATGTGCGGCTTTGCCGAGACCCAAGGCCTCATGGGGGCGCCGTTCTTCCCCTGATGACCCGGACCATCCGCCTGCTGATCGCCTATGACGGAGGCGGCTTCCAGGGCTGGCAACGCCAACACAACGGGCCGACCATCCAGGGTGAAATTGAACGGGGCCTGACCACCATCTGCGGCCGGCCCGTGACCCTGCACGGCGCTGGTCGCACCGATGCCGGAGTGCATGCGCTCGGGATGGTGGCCCACTTTCACACGCCAACCACCATCCCCCTGGCTGCCTTCACCAGGGGGCTCAACTCCCTGCTGTCCAAGGATATCCGCATCCTCCACGCCGAGGAGGCGGAGCCTGGTTTTCACAGTCGCTTCAGCGCCCTGGGCAAGGCCTATTGCTACCATTTTTTCACCGGCGAAGTGCAGCTACCCTGCAGCCGCCGCCATATCGCCCACCAGCCTGGTCGCTTCGAGGCGGATAGATTGCGGAAGCCGCTCGCCGCATTGATTGGCACACATGATTTTGCAAGCTTCGAGCACTCCGGCTCACGCGACAAGGAGGCGGAGGGCGGTCGCGGCGCGGTCCGGACTATCTTTTCCGCCAACTGCCTGGCAAGACCCGAACCTGACTGCTGGTCGATCCGCCTGATCGGCGATGGTTTCCTTCGCCAGATGGTGCGCATCATTGCCGGAAC
>CAZFPV010000342.1:0-2753 GCA_964521155.1 uncultured Desulfobulbus sp.
CGCCCGGGCCGTGGTCAACCGGCCGGCCGTGCTTCTGGCCGACGAGCCCACCGGCAACCTCGACCGCACCGCCAGCGGCGAGATCATCCAGCTGATGGAGCAGCTCAACCGGGACGGCCTGACCTTGGTGGTGGTCACCCACGACCCAGAGATCGGCGAGCGGGCCGGCCGCCGCATCCGGGTCATGGACGGCCGCATCGCTTCCGACACCCGGAAGGGCTGAGCCGTGCGGCCCCAGGACGCCATCGCCTTTGCCCTGACCAGCCTGGGCAGCAACCGGGTCCGCACCCTGCTGATGCTGCTGGCCATGAGCATCGGCGTGGCTGCGGTGGTGGTGCTGACCGGCATCGGCAACGGCGCCCGACTCTATGTGGTCGACCAGTTCTCCTCGCTCGGCACCAACCTGGTGATCGTCATTCCCGGCCGGGCCGAAACCGCGGGCAACACCGCCGCCACCCTGGTGGGCGAGACGCCCCGCGACCTCACCCTGGACGATGCCAAATCGCTGCTGCGCGGCGAGGCGGTGCGACGGCTGGCGCCGCTCAACATCGGCGAGGTCGGGGTGGGCTATCGCGGCAAGGAGCGCCAGGTGCCGTTGCTCGGTTCCTCGTCATCGCTGCTCGAGGTGCATCACCTCAAGATGGCGCGCGGCGCTTTTCTGCCCGAGGAGGATATGGCCATTGCCCGGCCGGTCTGCGTGCTCGGGGCCAAGGTGTACCGGGAGCTGTTCGGCCGCGAGAACGCGCTTGGCGAACTGGTGCGGCTGGGCAATTTTCGCTGCCGGGTGATCGGCATCCTCGCCTCCGAGGGTCGGTCGCTCGGGTTCGACACCGAGGAACTGGTGATCGTGCCGGTGGCCTTTGCCCAGATGCTGCTCAACACCGACAGCCTGTTCCGCATCCTGGCCGAAGCCAGGGACCCGGCCTCCATCGGCCGGCTCAAAGCCTACATCGCCGAGACCATTGCCAAACGGCACTACGGCGAGGAGGATGTCACCATCATCACCCAGGATTCGGTGCTGGCCACCTTTGACAAGATTCTCAAGGTGCTGACCCTGACCGTGGCCGGCATCGCCGGCATCAGCTTGGTGGTGGCCGGCATCCTGATCATGAACGTGATGCTCATGGCGGTCAGCCAGCGCACCGCCGAGATCGGGCTGTGCATGGCGCTGGGCGCGGGCCGGAGGCGGATCATGGCCCTCTTGGTGACCGAGGCTCTGCTGCTCTCGACCCTGGGTGGGCTGATCGGGCTCGCACTTGGCTTTGCCGGCAGCTGGCTGACGGTGCAGTTTTACCCCAACCTCAACGCCACCCCGCCGCCGTGGGCCATTGCCGCGGCCCTGGGTACGGCGCTTGCCACCGGTTTTGTCTTCTCCCTGCTGCCCGCCCGGCGCGCGGCCCGGCTCGACCCCATCCAGGCCCTGGCCCGGCGCTGACGCTATGGATATCCTCGACCAAGCCCGGTTCATCACCGGCTCGATCCGTGCCAAACGGCTGCATTCCTTCCTCACCGGCCTGGGCATCGCCGTGGGCATCGCCGCGGTCATCCTCCTCACCTCCATGGGCGAGGGGTTGCAACGCTTTGTCCTTGCCGAGTTCACCCAGTTCGGCACCAACCTGATCGCCATCAAGCCCGGCCGGGTCACCACCATGGGCTCACCATTGGGGGTGATCGGCTCGGAGCGGCTCTTGACCGTGGAGGATGCCGAGGCCCTGCGCCGCCTCTCCGGGGTCGAGGCCGCGGTGACCATGGTCCAGGGCAACGCCGAGGTCAAGGCCAATGGCCGCACCCGGCGCATCACCATCTACGGCGCCGGCCCGGAGATGGACCGCGCCTTTCGCATGCGGGTGCAGCATGGCCGGTTTCTGCCGCCCGACGACCCGCGCGCGGCCCGGCCCTTCGTGGTGCTCGGCCACAAGGTGCTTCAGGAACTGTTTCCCGGCCAGAATCCAATCGGCCAGCGCATCCAGGTGGGCGACCTGCCCGGCCGGGTGATCGGGGTGATGGAATCCAAGGGACAGATTCTGGGCTTTGATATGGACGACACCGTCTACATCCCCACGGTCCGCGCCCTGGATCTGTTCAACCGCGAGGGGCTGATGGAGATCGACATCCTCTATCGAGAGGGGGCTGATCCGGATGAGATGGTGGCCGCGCTCAAGCGGACGCTGTTGCAGCGGCACGGCCAGGAGGATTTCACCATCACCACCCAGCAGCAGATGCTCGATGTCCTGGGATCGGTGTTGGACATGCTCACCGTGGCCGTGGGCGCGCTGGGTGGGATCAGCCTGCTGGTCGGCAGCGTCGGCATCTTCACGGTGATGACCATCGCCGTGCGCGAACGCACCGCCGAGATCGGTCTGCTCCGCGCTCTGGGAGCGACCCGGACCCGGGTGCTGGGCCTGTTCCTGCTCGAAGGCACCTTGCTGGCCGGATTGGGAGGCGCGGCAGGGCTGGTAGTCGGTCTGGGCTGCGCCGTTCTCCTCCACGCCTTTGTGCCGCTCCTGCCGGTGCATACTCCCTGGCAGTTCGTGATCCTGGCCGAACTGCTGGCCATGGTCATCGGCATCATCGCTGGTATCCTGCCAGCGCGGCAGGCAGCCACACTTGATCCGCTTGAGGCACTCCGCTCGGAATAAAAAAAGGGCCCGCAAGTGCGGGCCCCTGTCGATCGACTGATGGCGCGGTGCGACCGCGGCCTGATCAGCGGATGAAGTTCATGTAGGTTTTCGCTTCCCGTTCCGGTGGCGGGA
>CAZFPV010000343.1:0-2710 GCA_964521155.1 uncultured Desulfobulbus sp.
CCTGTGACCTTCGGGTTATGAGCCCGACGAGCTACCAGACTGCTCCACCCCGCGTTGCAATCTGACCATATTACCCGATTGAAAAAAAATGTCAAGCCTTGGCTTGCTGATCGTTGTCGATTTCGAGCAAGGGGGTGATTCGCGCGAGAACAGCCTCGGGGAACGGAGACAATTTTCCCTGACGATTTACACAGGCGTGGCGGGTAAAGCCTTTGACCAGCAGGGGGGTGCGCCCATCCGCTTCCTCCCGGACGATGGCGTAATGAAAGCGGCAGGCCACACGACTGACCTCGACCAGCGAAACGGCAATGGCGAGCAGGTCGTCATAGGCAGCCGGGGCCTTGAAACGGAGATAGGTCTCGGTCACCGGCAGGATGCAGCCCATGGCCTCGATGGCGCTGTAGGGCAGGGCCCAGGCCCGCATCATCTCGGTGCGGCCGATCTCGAAAAAACGCAGATAGTTGGCGTTATAGACCACCCCAGCCGCGTCGGTATCGCCATAGATCACCCGATACCGGGCCGTGAACACAGGCGGGGTCAGGGAGGTGCTGAGATCGCTCATGCCGCCTGGTCCCGTTCGACAAAACGGCGGAAAAAGGCCGCGCCGGAGGGCAGGTCAAGCCCGTTCTCGCGCACTGCCGCCACCACCTCCGCCTCGGTGTAGGGGCGACTGGACGGTTGCCCCGCTCCCCTGGAATCATAGAGAAACATCGGCACTGGCCAGGCCTCGTGGGTCCGCCGGTGAATCGGTGTATAGTGATCCATGGTTACCACCAGTCGGAACAACTCGCCCCGCCGTTCCATCTCCTCCGTGATCGGCGCGACGATACGCCGGTCAAAATCCTCGATGGCCTGCACCTTCTCCCGCACCAGACCTTGATGGCCGGTTTCATCAGGGGCTTCGACATGGACGAGGACAAAATCGTCCTGCGCAAGCACATCGAGCGCGGCCTTAACCTTGCCCTCGTAGTTGGTATCCAGGTAGCCAGTGGCGCCGGGGACCTCAATTGCCTCAAGGCCCGCAAGCACCCCTAGCCCCTTAAGCAGATCCACCGCTGAGATCAAGCCGCCGCGCAGGCCGTACCGCTGTGTGAGCGTTTCCATGCTGGGCCGCTTGCCCTCGCCCCAGAGCCAAAGAAAATTGGCGGTCCGTTTGCCCTGCCGCGCCCGCGCCAGATTGACCGGATGGCGCTCCAGGATCGCCGGCGCCCGTGCAAATAACTCGCGAAAGGCGTCCACCTGTGCATAGGCGGCAAAAAAGCCGGAGACGTCCTGGTCCGAGTGATCATGCGGCGGCACGGTGGCGAAACCGGCGGGCAGGTCGTGCCGGTACACCAGCAGATGACGGTAACTGACGCCAGGATAGAGCGACAGATCGTCGCTGCCGCATTCTGTCTGGAGCGCCGCGATCAGCTGCCGGCTCTCCTCGGTGGTGATATGGCCGCTGCTGTAGTCGACCATGATCATCGCGCCGTCCTCTCGGCGCTCGACATGCACCAGATTGCAACGGAAGGCGGTTTCGCTCGGGCCAATCTCCACCCCCATACTGGCGGCCTCCAACGGCGCCCGACCGGTGTAGTAGCGTTCGGGTTCATAGCCGAGCAGCGACAGGTTAGCGACGTCGCTGCCCGGCGGATACCCTTCGGGCACGGTCCGGACCAGGAGCATCTCGGATTGCCTGGCCAGCCGGTCCATGGCCGGCGTCGCCGCGGCTTCAAGCGGTGTCCGGTCGCCAAGCGAGGCAATGGGCACATCGCCCATGCCGTCACCAATGAGAAGTATGTATTTCATGGTTCTGGGTTACGAAAAGGGGAGATGCGTCTTATTCTGCTTCGAGAATCCGGATCTTGACCACCGGCGCGGTAACCGTCGCCAGCTTGCTGATCTCCTCCAGGGCAGCGCTCACCGCCGATTCCCTGGCCTCATGGGTGACGAGCACCAAGGGCACAGCCTCGGTCTTGCCCCGCGCCTTCTGGATCACGGACTCGATACTGATCTCGTGCCGACTGAGGATGCCGGCGATGCTTGCGAGTACGCCGGGCTGGTCGCGGACGGTGAAGCGGAAGTAATACGAACCGTACAGATCGGCCATGGGAGTGATATCCCGGGGTTGCATCTGATCCGCCTGGTAGGAAAGCGCCGGCACCCGGCCGACGGCTCCGTGGCGGATGTTCCGGGCGATGTCGACCAGATCCGCGGCCACCGCGCTGCCCGTGGGGATCGAGCCCGCGCCCAGGCCGTAGAGTAGGATATTGCCCACGGTGTCGCCCTGAAAATGGATGGCGTTAAAGGCTCCGTTGATCGAGGCCAGGAGATGGCCCTCGGGCACCATGGTGGGATGCACCCGCGCCTCGACATGCGCACCGTGGTTGCGGCTGATGGCCAGCAGCTTGATGCGGCAGCCGAACTCCCGGGCCAGCTCGATGTCCATGGGCTCGATCTGGGAGATGCCCTCGATGGAAATCTGGTGATGGGTAAAATAGGACCCATAGGCCATGGACATGAGAATGGCCAGCTTGTGCGCGGTGTCGATACCCTCGATGTCGTAGGTCGGGTCGGCCTCGGCGAACCCGAGCCGCTGCGCCTCTTTGAGCACCTCGTCAAACGGCACGCCCTCATCGGTCATGCGGGTGAGAATGTAGTTGGCGGTGCCGTTCATGATCCCCATGATGGAGAGGATGCGGTTGGCCACCAGCCCCTCCTTCAAGGC
>CAZFPV010000344.1:0-2700 GCA_964521155.1 uncultured Desulfobulbus sp.
GTTAAAGAGCGTGGTTTTGCCCGCGCCGTTGGGGCCGATCACCGCCTTGATGCTGCCCTCGTGCACCTGGAAGCTGACGTCGTTGACCGCGTGCAGGCCGCCAAACCGCTTGTGGACCGAATCCAGGGTCAATATCGCGTCAGCACTCATGACCGCGCTCCGGAAAAGAGGCCGCGCAGCAGGCGCCGAAGGCTGAGGATACCATCGGGTGCAAACAGCATAACCCCGATCAGGATCATGCCGAAGACGGCATCATCGTAGGCGCCGAACACGCCCCGCAAGGAAAGGAAGGTCAAGCCCACCCCCATCAGCAGGGCGCCCCAGAGGTTGGTCATGCCGCCCACGGCCACCAGCGCCACATAGCGGACCGATTTCATCACCGAGGCCTCGCTGGGGCCGACGCCGCCGTTGAAATGAGTAAGCAGCACGCCGGCCAGGGCGGCGTAGACGGCGCTCAAGAGAAACACCTTGAGCTTGAACTGGGCCGTGTCCACGCCAGAGGCCTCGGCGGCTTCCTCGGAACTGTGCAGAGCCCGCAGCGCCCGGCCGACCCGGCTCTCGATCAGGTTGAGCAGCAGGCCAGCGCCGATAATCAAGAGGCCGCAGGCGAGATAGTAGTTCATCACCCGGTGACCAGGATCGCCGTTGACCACCACCGGCCCGAACGGACCCATGGCCGGCAGCAAAGGAAAGCCTGGCACCTCGGAGATGCCGTCGGCCTCGCCGAAATAGGGGGAGGCCAGTAGTATCCGGTAGATGATGGTGCCGAAACCGAGCGTGGCCATGGCCAGGTAATGCCCCTTGAGCTTGAGCACCGGGATGCCGATGACCAGCGCGATCAGCGCTGCCGCCGCCACGGCCAGACAGCAGGCGGCCCATGGTTCGACCGTGATCAGCCTCGCACCGTACAGATCCTGGCCGGACCGCAGTGTGCCCAGCGCCTCCAGCCAGCGTACCGGCAGGCTGGTCAGGTACGGTTCCAGGTTGCGGGTGGTCAGGGCGGCCGCAAGATAGCCGCCGATGGCAAAAAAGCCGGCATGGCCGATGGATATCTGGCCGGCGTAGCCCATCAGGGTGCCCAGGCCAATGATCACCAGGCCGTAGTAAGCGCTCATGGTCAGCTGGGTCAGATAGTACTGGCTGCCGGTCAGGGCGGTCAACAGATGGATACAGGCCACCAGCAGGCAGAGCCCGGCCAGGGCGAGGGTGTTCCGGGTCCGCATCAGAAATCCTTGAGCCGCGCCGCCTCGCTCGACCCGAACAGGCCATGCGGTCTGACAAAGAGAATAATCAGGAGGATGGTGATCGAAATCGCGTCCTGGAAGGCCAGTGGCAGGACCGAGACGGAAAAGGCCTCGATGACCCCCAACAGGATGCCGGCTGAAACCGCGGCCATGGAGTTGCCAAGCCCGCCAAGGATGGCCACGGTGAAGCCCTTGATCGCCAGCGAGGCGCCCGAGTCGTACTGGGTATAGGTGATCGGCGACATGACGCAGCCGGCCAAGGCGCCAATGCCGGCGCTGAGCATGAAGGACAGGGTGACCATGTTGCGGGCGCTGATGCCGCAGAGCAGGGCCGCGGTCCGGTTGGCGGCGCAGGCCCGCATCTCCCGGCCGATCGGGGTGCCCTTGAAGAAGACGTTCAGGCCGGCCACCATCACCCCGCAGGCGGCGATCACAACCAGCACCTGGGGTGAGAGGTGCACGCTGCCCAGGTTGAGCACGGTGATCTCGTTGCCAAAAAAATACGGCAGGCTGCGAATGGATTCGCCCCAGATATGCAGGGCCGACTCACGCAGGAGGATGGATATGCCGATGGTGATGATGATCATCCGCAACACCGAGGGGCTCTCCAGCCAGCGGATGAACACCATCTCGATCAGGGCGCCGATGACCATGGTCGCGGCCACGGCGGCAATGATTGCCAGCGGCAGCGGCAGGTGCGGCAGCAGCGAGATGGAGATCATGCCGCCCAGCATCACGAACTCGCCCTGGGCGAAGTTGATGATGCCGGTGGCGTTGTAGATGATGTTGAATCCGATGGCGACAACAGCGTAGATCGCGCCGTAGGTGATGCCGGCAAAGAGGTATTGAAAAAACAGGTCAGGGCTCATGGGTGCCGATACGGTGGGGCGGGCGCCGTTGGGCGCCCGCCGGATCCCGCCTTACTTTCCTTCGTAGAGAACGAATTTGCCGTCCTTGACGGTCATCATGGCAAACGAGTCAATGTCGAGACCGTTATGGTCCTGGGGAGAGAAAGAGAACATGCCGCCAACACCGGCAAAATTCCTCAACCCTTCCACCGCGTCGCGCACCTTGGCGCGGTCGTTGCCGACCACCTTGACCGCCTCGAGCACCATGTTGAGGGCGTCGTAAGCATACCCGCCGAAGGCCGAAGCTTCTTCCTTGTATTTCGCCTCGTACTCGCTCTTGTAGCTGAGCAGGAGCGCCTTTTGCGGGTGGCTGGCGGGCAGGGAATCAGCCACCAGCAGGCGGCCGCAGGGAAAGATGATGCCCTCGGCGGCAGCTCCAGCGGCCTCGACATACTTGATGTTGCCAAAGCCGTGACTCTGGAACAGGGGCGCCTGCCAGCCAGCCTGGCGCATGTTCTTGGCGATGATGGCCTGGGCTGGCACCACCGACCAGATGATCACCGCCTGGATGGCGGCGTCAGCCTTGCGCTTGGCCACCAGGGCGCTTA
>CAZFPV010000345.1:0-2695 GCA_964521155.1 uncultured Desulfobulbus sp.
TCCGGGTGGCGAACACCTGTTTCAGATCTTCGTACTTGGGGATCAGGCCGATGGGGGTTTCCAGGGCGCCGACATCGCCGTGGGTGAACAACTCCAACCAGCCCAGCCAGACGTGGACGTCCCGCTTTTCGCCAAGCAGGCCCTTGCCGCTGCCGCCCCGGGCCTCATGGGTGAGGAAGTAGTTCAGGCCGGCCATGACCGGTTTTTGGGTCATCTTGGGATTGTTGTAAAAACTGAGCTGGGCGTCCAGATAGTCGGTCAGCCGTCCGGCCACAAAGGGCGAGTTGGCCCAGGGCTGGCGGTTGACGCCGCTGGCCCCGATCTCCGCCGCCGTCGCCTTGGAGACGATGGAGGCGCCGATGGCCACGCCGGCGTCCATGCTCTTGGCCACCCAGATCGGCGGCATGGTGTTGCCGTCGCGGCCCGAATAGGTGATGACCTTGACAATCAGGCCGGTCGGGTCGGCGTTGGCGGCCTTGTTGTGGTTGCCCACCGCCTCGGCCAGCAGGGTGCAGCGCGAGTTGGGGTGCGACATGGGCACGTCGGCCATTTCCCGGGTCCACGGGCCCTGGAAGTTGACGCCCTTTTCCGGTGGCGGCTCGCCGTCGCCGGTCCAGCGCGGCTTGCCCTCGGGGTCCACCAAAACGTTTGAGAAGATCACCTCGGCGCCGGGCTGGCGCAGGCATTTCATCAGGAAGGGGTCGCCCTGCTGATTGACGTCCTCGATGATGCCGAAGATGCCGACCTCCGGGTTGACCGCGCGCAGGGTGCCGTCCGCGCCGATCCACATCTGAGCCAGATCGTCGCCGATGAAGTCGCTGCCCACCATGGCGGTGGTGGTCTTGCCGCAGCCCGAGGGCGCGGCGCCGGCAAAGAAGGTCTTGCGGCCGCCGGGGCCGGTCATGCCGGTGATGAACATGTGCTCGGACAACTCCTCGCCGTGCCGCTTGTACATGGCCGAGTCGGAGGCGAAGCGGTGGTTGCCCTTCTTCATCATCAGGGTGTTGCCGGCGTAGGTGCAGTAGGTGGAGAAGGTGGTCTGCCAGCTGCGGTCCATGTAGATCCGCACCTTGGGGATGTCCGCCGAACTGTTGCTGCCCTCGGAGTGGACGTTGGTGAAGAACTCGCCCCTGCGGTCGACTTCGGCGTCGAACGCGGCGTAGCAGTTGCGGTAGAGCAACTCCGCCGAGTGAAGGACGTAGGTGGAACTGGAGATCTCGATGGCCGGGATGGAGGCGACGGCGCCGACCGGGCCGCGGCTGTAGAAGCCGATGAACATGGTCTTGCCGCGCATGATGCCGCGCATGTACTCGCGAATGTAAGCGTGCGACTCGGAGCGCAGTTCCTTCTTGGCCAGGGAGGAAACCTCCTCGTCTTCGTTGGCGATATAAAAGGTCTGATCGACCATGCGGCCCTGGTCCTCGGGCAGGTCGAAGTGAATGGTATGGCCGGGCATGGCGAGCGCGGCTTCCTCGCCCTTGTCCAGGCTCATCTGCCGCACCGCGGCGCGGTCGGCCTCGCTGCCGGTGTGGATGAACACGGAGTCGGGCTCGCACATGGCAATGGCGTTTGCCACCTTGAGCAGGGCCTCCTCGTTCTTTATCGCGGCCAGCCGGGCCTGGTGCTCCTGGTCAAGACTCCGGCCAAACAGCGCCCGTGCCTGCTCCAGGGTTGCAATGCCGCCGACTGCCGCCAGGATATCAACACCTTTTCTGAACTCCAACATCCTTCCTCCGTCTTCTGTGCTATCTGCAGGGGTGGGGAAAACTGCCGCAGGGGCAGTTATATACAAGTTTGTCACAAGAGATTTTTAGCTCGGTTTAATTAATTTCGCAAACAGGAAAAGGGTTTGCGCGTTATTTTGTCTGCCAGCAGAGAACAAAGTGGTTGCGGCTCCTCCCATGCCATTGACAGCGAATCGCTGGGACTTATGGTATCAGCATAAGTTTAGGAATGCCTAATAAAGATGATTGCCACAGGGAGGCAGCCATGAACGGATATGGAAGTCTGGTATGGGTCAACGACAGTGAAGGCAGGGAGTTTGTCTGCACCATCGACAACAATCGCACCAGTCCGAAGCGAATGGAGGAGTTGACCGAGCATGAACGCGGCAGCTGCCAGGACACAAGCTCGCTGATCGGCGACGAGCGCTGGTAGCCACCCCAGTCAGAAAAAAGGTTGACAAGCCCGGGACCGTCATTGGTTCCGGGCTTTTTTGTCCTTGTGGTGCGCGGTGGAAGCGAAGCAGTCGCACGCGATGTCCCGTGCATGGAAACAGCTGTTCCGGGTGTGAGGATGGTCCGACAGTGATTGACCTTGCGCCAGGAAGCATTACTGTCTCTCACACGATAGCTGTACCACTCTGTGTCATGCCTGTTGGTCAGAACGGGTGGAACCACGGGCCCAATCCCTGATTTTGCGGACAAGCAATAACCCTTTGCCCGCCACATGGCGGTTCGCTGCACCGGGATCTATCATGACAAGGCCAAAGAAAGAGGAGATTCGGGTTGCTGTCAAAACCAGCGGGTGGATTGCCTTGACCACCGGCCTGCTGGTTGCCTTGGTTCTTGTTTTTCCCGCGGATGCTCGTCTGGCGGGGGAATTTCCCACTCGAACACAGTCTGCGGTTGCCTTGCCCTTTGCCTCTGCCTTGCAGCACTATCAGGGCTTTGTCGATGAGCCGGTTGGCTCATGG
>CAZFPV010000346.1:0-2694 GCA_964521155.1 uncultured Desulfobulbus sp.
GCGGATAGGCCGGATCCTCCTTGCGCAGCAAGTCGTTGAGCAGATCGAGGCAGAGGTCGTGGCTGCCGATGCAGAGGATGGTCCGTTCCACCTGTTCTTTCGGGACGAGCAACTCAATGGCCACCGGCCGGCCGGCCTTCTCGCCCTCGGAGCCGGCGGCGATGCGCAGCATGCCGTTGGCCCGGGTCAGGGTGGTGATGGCGCCCGCGCCTTTTTTCAGCGGCACGGCCACGCAGCGCGAGCCGATGCGGCCGACGATCATCCGCCGGAACTCCTCGACCCCGGCGCTCGAAGGCAGATCTCGGGCCAGGATGGCCTCGACCGTGGACCGGACCGGTAGCGCCAGCCCCTGCATGTGGGCCAGCAGGGGCGCCACGAACTGCTCCATGGCGATGATCGCCGAGACCGGGTACCCGGGCAGGCCGATCACCGGCTTGCCCTTGATCGCGCCGAGGATGGTCGGTTTGCCGGGCATGATAGTCACCCCGTGCACCAGCACCTCGCCCAGTTCCTCGATGATGCGCACGGTATAGTCGGCGCTGCCGGCCGACGAGCCGGCATTGACGATCACCAGATCTGCCGGGCCCTCGACCGTGGCCAGCACCTGGGCACGGATGGTCGCAAACTCGTCGCTGACGATCGGGGTGATCACGACCTCGGCCCCGGCCTGCTCGGCCAGGCCGGCCAGCACCGCCGAGTTGGATTCCACGGTTTTGCCCGGGGGCGGGCCATCGGGGTGCTCATCCAGATTGACCAGCTCGGAGCCGGTGGGGATGATCACCACCGTGGGCCGCCGCCGCACTTCTATGCTGGCGCAGCCGCCGGTGAGCAGGGCTGCGGCGTCGGCCGGCCTGATCTGATGCCCGGTGGGGAAGAGCAGCTCGGTGGCGACGATATCCTCGCCCACCTTGCGCACATGCTGCCAGGGGTAGACCGGGGCGCGGATGACTGCCTCCTGGCTGTCCTCGCCGAGGAGCACATGCTCGATCATGACCACCGCGTTCTTGTCCGACGGCAGTGGGTAGCCGGTGTTGATCATCACGGCCTGGCCGTTATCCAGCCGCAGGGTGAGCGGGGCGTCGTCCGCAGCGCCGAAGGTGTCCTCGGCCCGCACTGCCAGTCCGTCCATGGCGGCGGAGTGGAACGAGGGCGAGGAGAATCGGGCGCTGATCGGCCCGGCCGTGACCCGCCCGCAGGCCGAACGCACGGCAATGGTTTCCGTGCCGGTGCGGGAGTCTGCGAACCGCGACCAGAAGAGGCGCTGCGCCTCTTCCCTGGACTGCATCTGGAGATAAATTTTACGTTTCATGGGGTTTGGAAGTTCAGAGTTAAGAGAGAACTTGCCTGCCGGCTCAAATCACGGAAACAGCAGCACCTGCGCCTCGACGCCGCGGTCCAGGCCTTCGACGTCGCGGCCGATGGGCAGGAGGCCGTCGGCGCGGATGAGCGGGTTGAGCAGGCCAGACTTGCCGTAGACCGGTGCGGCCAAGAGCGGCCCGTCCCCGGTCTGGCTCAGGCGGACGCGGACATAGTCTTCCCGGCCGATAGCCGAGGGGATCTGCTGGGCCGTGACGACGCGGGCGGTGCGCAGGCCGAGGGTGGCCCCAAGCCCGGAATAGAGGCGCAACAGGGGACGGACGAAGAGGTGGAAAACTACCATGGCCGAGGCCACATGGCCGGGCAGGCCGAACAGGGCCTGGTTGCCGCGGGCGGCCAGGATGGTGGGTTTTCCGGGGCGGATGGAAACGCCATGGGCGAGCAGTTGGGCGCCGCTGACGCTCTCAAAAACCCGCAGGGTGAAGTCGCGCTGTCCCACCGAACTGCCGCCGGAGAGCAAGAGCACGTCAGCCTCGGCCAGGGCCTGGTCGCAGACGGCCAGCATGTGGGTAAAATCGTCGCCGCAGATGCCCAGCGGTACGGGAAGAGCGCCCGCCTCCTCAACCAGGGCAGCCAGCGAGGCCGAGTTGATGTCGCGGATCTTGCCCGGCGGCGGCGTCTGCTCAGCCGGCACCAACTCGTCGCCGGTGGAGAGGATGGCCACCCGCGGCCGGCGATAGACCGATACTTCCGGGTATCCCAATCCCGCGAGCACGCCGATGTCCTGCGGCCGCAGACGACTGCCCCGGGTCAGCACCAGACCGCCCGCAGCGTAATCCTCGCCGGCGCGGATGACGTTCTCGCCCGGCGCCACCGGTCGGAACACGGCCACCGTCTCGTTATCGAGGGCATGGGTGTATTCGACCATCACCACCGCATCGGCCTTGTGCGGCAGTTCGCCGCCGGTCCAGATGCGCGCCGCCTGACCGGGTCGCAGGCTGATCGCCTGGCCGGAGACCCCCATGGCGATCTCGCCGACCACGGTCAACAGGGCGGTCTCTGATTCGGAGCAGCCGAAGGTGTCAGCGGCACGGACGGCAAAACTATTTGTTTTCAAGCCAAACCCATCCAATGTGGATGATTTGAATTGATTGAGCAAGGTTTCATTGCATTTACCTGCTTCAAATTTCCACGATGGCAATGCTGTTAAGTGCCCCGTGATTCCGTCTGGAAGAGTTTGAGTATCGGGATAAATAATTTCTGCAGGGTGTAATCTGGTCAATTCGGCGCGCAGGGCTTCAAGCGGAAGTTCGGTGACGGCAAATTCTCCAGTGGTGACATCTGTGTAGGAAACAGAAGCAGACCCCTCGTTAAGAA
>CAZFPV010000347.1:0-2687 GCA_964521155.1 uncultured Desulfobulbus sp.
GGGAGGACGAGACGGTGGTGACTCCGGAAGGCGTGATCGCTGCCGACCCTGAGTTAGAGGCTGCATTCTCGTCGTTGGGAGGGTGACATGGATGCGATAGACAAGCTGAACATCGAGGAACGGCGCATCCTGCAGGCCCACTGCAAGGCAGTGGCTGGGTGCAGGACCGATGAGGAGCGGGCCAAGGCACTGGCCAGGTGCGGGTGGGATCAACGGCGTATCCGGATTGTCGGGAATATTTACGCCAAGATGCGGCGGCTGGGCTTGTATGTCTCCGGGATCGATGACCGCGGCCAGTTACTGTTTGGCAAGCGGGCCAAAAGCCAGCTGGACGAGATGGTCGAGCAGCATGGTGCAGAGTATGAGCAGCGCGGCCGGGATATGTTGGCCAATCTGGGGATAGGTGCTGGTGTTCTCAAGCGGATGGAGGCCTGAGATGCCAGTACGCGCGGGAAAGGTCTGCCGATCGGCCGGCTGCGGCCAGGTCACGACCAGACCGGATGGCTATTGCCAGCAGTGCACGGATACTGGCCGCAATGATGCAGTGACCCAGCGGCGGGAGAAGAAGACAGATCCGTTCTACCTGACAACACAATGGAGGACGTTCTCCAAGTGGTTCAGGGCGCGCAATCCATTGTGCTGCAAGTGCGAACGGCCTGCCCAACTGGTCGATCACATCACCCCGATCAGCCTCGGCGGCGCCAAGCTCGATCCAGCCAACGTGCAGTCGATGTGCACTCGCTGCCACAACCGCAAGACCGGACGCGAGCGCTCGGATGCCACCCAGGGGCGGTCACAATCTCCACAACCTTTTCCCTGACAACCGGTCGGCAGTTTTCCTGCGGTGGCGGCAGAATTGAGGTGGGGGGTATTTGTTGGGAATGAAAGAGAAAGTTGAATCTTTGGTGAGGACCTGACTATGTCGAGGGGAAGAAAAGCACTGCCATCCAACCTGCACCTGCTGCACGGAACGCACCGGGATGACCGCCACGGTGGCGGCGTGCCGGTGAAGATCGTCAACCCGGATCCGCCGGTTGGGCTACCGCAAGATGCTGCAACCGAGTGGCGCCGGATCGCCCCGATCCTGTCTGGCTATCGGCTGCTGTCCGATCTCGATCTGACTGCCCTGGAGATGTACTGCCGCGTCTATGCCCGCTGGCTGGATGCGGAGCGGCGGCTGGCGGAGTCTGGCGAGCTGGTGTTCCGCACCCAGACCGGGTATGAGACCCAGTCCGCCTACCTCAACATCATCAACCAGTGCTTCAAGCAGATGCAGTCCCTGATGGGTGAGTTCGGCATGACGCCGGCAACCAGGGAGCGACTCAAGGCCATTGCCAACGCACCGAAGCAGCAAGACCTGTTCGGCGATTTCCTCAGCCGCAAAAAAGACGTGGCGCAAAATGGGTGACCTCAGCCCAGCCATGCAGTACGCCGAGGATGTGCTCGCCGGCCGGATCATCGCCTGCAAGTGGGTGCGCCTTGCGGTCGAGCGGCACCTGCGCGATCTCGAGACCGGGCCCGAACGCGGTATCTACTTCGACGAGGACGCGGCCTGGCACATCATCGACTTCTTCCAATTCTGCAGCCACCTCAAGGGCGAGTGGGCCGGCAAGCCCATCGACCTGGAGCCATGGCAGCAGTTCTTCCTCTGGGTGGCCTTCGGCTGGATGCGCGCCGACGGCACCCGCCGTTTCCGTTTCGCCTACCTGGAGATTGCCCGCAAGAACGGCAAGACCACCAAGGCCTCCGGTGTCGGCCTCTATCTCGCCTTTGCCGATGGCGAGCCCGGCGCCGAGGTGTACGCCTGCGCCACCAAGAAGGACCAGGCCAGGATCTGCCACTCCGCGGCCGCCAACATGGTCAAGGCCTCGCCACACCTGTCCAGCCGGCTCGACGTTTATAGCAACAACATAAGCGACGAGCAGACCCTCTCCAAGTTCGAGCCCATCGGGCGCGACAGCGACTCAACCGACGGCCTCAACGTCTCCGGCGCGGTCATGGACGAGCTGCACGCCTGGAAGCAACGCGAGCTCTGGGACGTCATCGAGACTGCCACCGGATCCCGTTCGCAGTGGATGATCATGGCTATCACCACGGCCGGGTACAACCGCCAGTCGATCTGCTGGGAGAAGCACGAGTACCTGTGCAAGGTGCTTTCCCAGGTGATCGATGATGACGCCTTCTTCGGCCTGATCTACACCATGGACGATGGCGATGATCCCTTTGCCGACGAATCCTGCTGGATCAAGGCCAACCCAAACCTGGGTGTCTCGGTCAAGATGGACCAACTGCGCGAGGCGGTCAAGCGGGCCAAGGAGAGCCCGGGCGCCATGAACTCGGTCCTGCGCCTGCATTTCAACGTCTGGACCCAGGCCGAAACCCGCTGGCTGAACATCGACAAGTGGCGCGCCTGCGGCAATCCCATCGAGCCGTCCAGCCTGCGCGGCCGTCGCTGCTACGGCGGGCTGGATCTCAGCTCGAGCATCGACATATCCGCCTTCATCCTGGTCTTTCCCCCGGTGGAAGCTGGCGAGCCGTACAAGGCGCTCTGCCGGTTCTTCATTCCCGAGGATAACATGCGCGAGCGGGCGCGACGGGATCGGGTGCCTTACGATGTCTGGTGCCGCCAGGGGCTGATCACGGCCACGCCTGGCAACGTCATTGACTACGTCTGGATCGTTGACCAG
>CAZFPV010000348.1:0-2682 GCA_964521155.1 uncultured Desulfobulbus sp.
GTTCTTTTACGATATTGCCCGCGGCCAGGACCAGCGGCCGGTGGAGCCGGTGCGGGTGCGCAAATCCATTGGCGCGGAAACCACCTTCCCGGTCGACATCCTCGAGTTCGCCAAGGTCACTGATATCCTGGCCGAGCTGGCCGACGAGGTGGCCGGATGCCTGCGGCGCAAGGAAACCGGGGGCCGAACGCTCACGCTTAAGGTGCGCTACGCCGACTTCACCACCATCACCCGTTCCTGCACCGTGCCGCAGGGCTTTGCCGCCGCGGCCGACATCCTTGCCCAACTGCCCCGACTGTTGGCCATGACCGAGGCCGGCCGGCGCAAGATCCGCCTGCTCGGGCTGTCGGTCTCCAACCTGGCCGGCGCCGAGGACGACGGCGTGGCCTCCCGCCGCCAGCTGCCGCTGCCCCATCCACCGGGCATCGCCACCGGCCTGCCCTTTGCCGGGGCCTGGCCTACGTATCCGGATCGACGGGGTCGTCAACCAGCATCGGCAGGCGGATGAACCGGGCGGGATGAACGCCCGCGGCGCACCCGAAACGCGGACGGTTCAGATGGCCTCGTCCGAAGGTGCAAGCGTAAGCCTGGTTGAAACCGCGTTAAGGGCGATGAGGTGGAGTATCTCGGTGACTGTGGTGCAGCAGTCGGGCAGGATGCAGACCTCGTACTTCTCGGCTGCCCTGGAGATGGCGGTGTGGGTGACACAGTTCTGGGTCATCATGCCGCAGACAAGCAGTTCGGTCGCGCCCAGCCCGGCCAGGGTCGCCTCCAGGGTAGTGGCGACAAAGCTGTCGGCATGGGCCTTGACCACCACCGGCGCCTCCGGTGCAGCGGCAAGGATGCGGGGGTGAATGGCTGCGCCGTCGGTGTCCTGGTTGAAGAACGGCGCCGGCCCCTTGGCCGGATTGGCGATGTGCTGGATTAGGATAACCGGCACTCCCTTGCCTTGGGCCAGGCCGATGGCCCGCTCCACCCGCGCCAGAACGGCCTCGGCGTTCCAGAGTGGAAACTTGCCGCCGGGAAAATAATCGTTCTGGATATCAATAACCAACAGCGCCTTGCTCATGGGTACTCCTCTGTGCTTTATGCCGCCGAACCGCCGGTGGCGATGCTGGTTGTTCTTGCAGGGGTCAAAGCGACCAGTACACCAAACTACCCGGGTGTCCGCGCGTTCATCGGCTCCCCTGGACGACAGGTTCGGCCCAGGGTCACCGGCCCGCGTGCATGATGCGCGCAAGCCTTCCGGCCCGCAGGCCGTCGGTTCGTCCGCGAAAATAGCGGACATCCAGTTCCTCGGGCCCCAGATCTTCAATCTGCGAAAATCCCATCCGCCGAAGGTCGGACGCAAGGGTTGCGGGATGGAAACTGGTCTGAAAGGGCTCGCCCGCCCTGGCCACATGCCGGGACAGCGTATCCAGAGCCATGCGAGCCTCGGCTGAAAGCAGGGCGGGGTCTATCATGTAATCAAAAACAATCCGACTGCCCGCGGGCATACCGGCGACATAGCCCAGGGTGGCGTCGATCGCCGCGCGTGTCAGATACATTGTCACCCCCAGCCAGGAAAAAAATGCAGGCCTGCCCGCATTGAAACCGACCCGCTGCAATTCGTCCCCGAGGGTCTGGGTCTCGAAATCGACCGGGGCAAAGGTCAGTGCCGGGGGAATCGGGAGGCCCGCGTCCGTCAGGCAGGTGCGCTTCCATTGCTGGGTGGCCGGATGATCCACTTCGAAGATCCGCAGTACCTCTGCGGGGTAGGGGCTGCGGCAGGCAAAGGTATCGAGTCCCGCGCCGAGCACGACATACTGATCGATCCCCTGCCGCACCGCGGCATGGAGCTCATCCTCGGCGAGCCGGCTGCGCGCAGCCAGCGAGGCACGGAGCACCCGCGAGATCGGCGTCTGCCCAAGCCACTGCTGACTCGGATCGTGCACCGTGGCCGCGTCCAGTCCCAATATCCGCAGGGCCAGCGGATCGTCGAAAATTCTGGGCTCGTCCAGCAGCTGGTGCGCGGCCCGGCGTCTGGCGACCCGCAAGGCGGTATTGCTTGGACAGTCGATCTCCATTGAGTTCCTTGATGATAGGGGTAACGGAGAGTTCGTTACCACCGCTCGTGGTGGATTCGATCCGGCTTGAAGCGGTCGGCGGTGGTAAACTGGACGGCAGGCCAGCCCACCGGGACCAAGGCGAACGGGACCACCTCCTCGGGAATCCCCCAGAGGGTGCGGCAGCCGGCCATGCGCTCCTCCAGGGGATAGATGCCCACCCAGACCGTGCCCAGCCCCAGGTCCCGGGCAGCAAGCAGCATGTTCTGGCTGGCCGCCGCGCAGTCTTGCGGCCAGAGCTGCGGGTACTTGAGCCCCTCAGGCTCGCCGCATACCAGGATCGAGACCGCGGCCTTAGCCGCCATGGTGCTGTAGGGATGAAAGGCCTGCATTGCCGTCAACTTGTCCCGGTCGGTGATGACCAGAAAATGCCAGGGCTGCTGGTTGCCCGCGGACGGGGCCATCATCCCGGCCTCAATGATCTGCCCTATCATGGCCTCGGGCACGGGCCTGTCCGTAAATTGGCGGATGCTGCGCCGGGTGCGAATGGCTTCGATGAGTTCCATGGCGATACTCCAGGGTCATGGGGTGAGGCGCAGTTCCAGGTAGCGCGCCTCGGGGTCGGGATTGTACCGGT
>CAZFPV010000349.1:0-2680 GCA_964521155.1 uncultured Desulfobulbus sp.
ATACTCGGTAGCGTCGACGTCGATGACGTTGAGATTGGTCTTCTCCCGGAAAAAGCGGAGCACGCTGGCCGACTCGCCAGTCCGCATCAAGCCGTTGTTGACGTGGATGCAGGTCAGCTGGTCGCCGATCGCCCGGTGCACCAGAGCCGCGACCACCGAGCTATCGACCCCGCCGGAGAGGGCGCAGAGCACCTGGTCGGTGCCGACCTTCGCCCGAATCTCGGCCACGGTGGCGTCGATGAAGGAATGCATGGTCCAGTCGGGCCGGCAGCCGCAGAGGCCGAAGATGAAGTTGCGTAGTACGTCGGTGCCGATCAGGGTGTGGGCCACCTCAGGATGGAACTGGACGGCGACAAATGGTTTCTCGGTATGGCGCAGAGCCGCGCAGGGCGAGTGGGCGCTGGTGGCGGTGACCAGGAACCCAGGCGCGAGTTCCTCGACCCGGTCGCCGTGGCTCATCCACACCTGATAGTGGGCAGGCGCGGTCTCCATGCCAGCGAACAGGCCACCGGTATATTCGATGTGCAGCTGGGCCTGGCCGAATTCCCGCTTCTCCGCCTTCTCCACCCGGCCGCCCAGCTGGGTCATCATCAGTTGGGCCCCGTAACAGATGCCGAGCACCGGTACGCCCAGGGCAAATACGCCCGGATCGCTCAACGGCGCGTCCTCGTCGTAGACGCTGGCCGGGCCGCCGGAGAGGATGACGCCGGTGGGGCGCATGGCCGTAAGCTGTTCCAGCGGCAGAGTGTAGGGATGGATCTCGCTGTAGACTTTCTGCTCGCGGATGCGGCGGGCGATCAGCTGGGTGGTCTGGGAACCGAAATCGAGGATGATGATCTTCTGGCTGTGGGTGGTCATGGGCTGCCCGTGCGTAAAGGTTCGGGGATGATGGCCGTTGCGGTTACAGACTCTCAGTGCGGTAGTTGGGGGCTTCCTTGGTGATGATGACGTCATGGACGTGCGACTCGCGCAGGCCGGCTGCGGAGATCTGGACGAACCGCGCCTTCCTGTGCAGTTCCTCGATGGTGGCTGCGCCGGTGTAACCCATGCCCGAACGCAGGCCGCCGAGCAGCTGGTAGATCATCTCCGAGATCGGGCCGCGGTACGGCACCTTGCCCTCGATGCCCTCGGGCACCAGCTTGCCGGCCTCGCTGTCCTGGAAGTAGCGGTCGCCCGAACCCTGCTTCATCGCCCCGATCGAGCCCATGCCGCGGTAGCCCTTGTATTTGCGGCCCTGATAGAGGAAGGTGTCACCCGGGGTCTCGTCGGTGCCGGCGAACAGCGAGCCGATCATCACCGCATGGGCGCCGATGCCGATGGCTTTGCAGATGTCGCCGGAGAACTTAATGCCACCGTCGGCAATCACCGGAATGTTGTACCTGGCCGCAGCCTCGACGCAGCCCTTGAGGGCAGTGAACTGGGGCACGCCCACGCCGGCGACGATGCGGGTGGTGCAGATAGAACCCGGTCCGACGCCGACCTTGACCGCGTTGGCGCCTGCCTTGATCAGGGCCTCCGCAGCCTCACCGGTGGCAATGTTGCCGGCGATGACCGGCAGGTCGGGGAAGTGGGCCTTGACCTCGGCCAGGGCGCGGAGGATGCCGGCGGAATGGCCGTGGGCGGAATCGAGCACCACCACATCCACCTTGGACTTGACCAGGGCCTCGGTCCGCGCCAGCATCTCGGCGCCAACGCCGATGGCCGCGCCCGCCAGTAGCCGGCCCATGCCGTCCTTGGCCGCGTTGGGGTACTGCTTGACTTTTTCGATATCCTTGATGGTGATCAGCCCCTTGAGGCGTCCGTTCTCATCGACGATGAGCAGTTTTTCGATGCGGTGCTCGTGCAGCAGGGCCTTGGAGTGGGCCAGGTCGATGCCCACCGGCGCGGTGACTAGATTCTTGCTGGTCATGACGTCGTTGACCCGCAGCTGGTCATCGGAAACGAAGCGTAGATCGCGGTTGGTGACGATGCCCACCAGTTTGTCGCCATCGAGCACCGGTAGGCCGGAGATGCGATAGCTGCGCATGATGGCCTGCACCTCGGCCACGCTCTGGTTGCGCGAGACCGTGATCGGGTCAACGATCATGCCGGATTCGGACTTCTTGACCCGCTCCACCTCCCTGGCCTGCTGCTCGATATTCATGTTCTTGTGAATGATGCCGATGCCGCCCTCGCGGGCCATGGCAATGGCCGTCTGGTGTTCGGTCACAGTGTCCATGGCGGCGCTGAGCAACGGGGCCTGCAATTCGATGGTGTCGGTCAGGCGGGTCTTGAGCGACACCTCCGCGGGCAGCACCTCCGAGGCGCCGGGCACCAGAAGGACGTCGTCAAAGGTCAGGGCCAGGGGGATATCTTGGTGAAACATGGTCTCTCCTTGTCAGGGCAAAGCAGGCGGCGGGACCTCCCGCCGTGGGGCGTTGTTCATGCATGACCCGGCCGCGCGGCCGATGGCCCGATGAAATTCGGGTCTGTGCGGGCGGCTGGCGAAAAGCGAAACAGGCCGGGCGTCAACCCGGGGGGCCTGATGGCGCCGGTTGCTTCCCGACCTGTCACCGCAGGGTCTCTTGCGAGTTCACAAGCAGTATAAAAATTATTTAATTTATCATATCCTCGATGAAAAGAAAAGATGCGGCCGAGAAAAAAGCGGGTCCGGGGCCTGACGGAAGCCAGCCCATGGCTC
>CAZFPV010000350.1:0-2668 GCA_964521155.1 uncultured Desulfobulbus sp.
CCCGCCCCCTGTCCCGCGTCCTGCTCAGCAACCTGCTTCTCGGGACCACACTTGCCTGCGTCCTGCTCGGCTGCCTCTGGGTGGGACGGGAAACCATCCGCTTCAACGCCGATGTGGCCGTGCTTCGCGAGCGGATGCTCGATGCGCGCAAGGACGAGATGCGGGAGAAAGTCGACTCGGCGGTCGCCTATCTGGAGTTCATGCGCAGCCAGACCGACGCCCGCACCCGCCTGATCATCCGCGAGCGCGTCCAGGAGGCGCACGCGCTCGCCACCCACCTCTATACCTGCTATCAGGCCAGCGTCAGCCGAAAGGAACTCGAGGCCATCATCCGCGAGGCCCTGCGCCCGATCCGCTTCAACGAGGGTCGCGGCTACTACTTCGCCACCAGCCTCGACGGCCTGGAACAGCTCTGCGCCAGCTGCTCCGACCTGGAAGGGCAAAACCTGCTCGACCTGCGCGATGCCCTGGGCGCCCCGGTCATCCGCGATATGATCGCCTTGGTCCGGGAGAAGGGCGAGGGGTTTTACACCTATACCTGGAGCAAGCCCGAGGCCTCCGGCCGGGAGCATGTCAAGATCTCCTATATCAAGCGGTTCGAGCCGTTTGACTGGTTCATCGGGGCCGGCGAATATCTTGAGGATATTGAAGGAGACCTGCAGCGGGAGGCCCTCAACTGGATCCGCAGCATCCGCTACGACCGGGACGGCTACGTGTTTGCCGGGAGCTGGGATGGGGTCAGCCTGTCGGGGCCGGCAGTCGGGAAAAACATGCTCGAGGTGACCGACGCGGGCGGCAAGAAGATTGTCCGCGAAATGATCGGCATCTCCCGCATCGGCAGCGGCTTTCTCGAGTATGCCATGCCCCGGCTCGATGGTCATCGGCCGGCGCCAAAGATCAGTTATGCCAGGGGGCTGCCAGCCTGGCAGTGGTACATTGGCACAGGGCAGTACATCGATGACATCGAACAGGAGATCGCGGCGCAGCGGAAGGTGGCCCTGGTCTCCCTGGGCTGGAACATCGCCGCCATCTGTATCGTTCTGGCGCTGCTCTGGATGGGCATGTACGGGTTGGCCGTGCGCATGAACACCAGAACCCAGCGCATGGTGGAGGTGCTCCTGGCCCTGTTCAACCGTAAGGCCGCCGATCAGGACGAGATCAGTCTTGAACCCCTGACCATCAGCGAATTCCGGGACCTGGCCGGGGCCGCCAACCAGATGATCGACCGCCAGCAGGAGGCTGAACGATCCCTGCGCGAAAGTCAGCAGTTTCTCCAGACCTTGATCGAAAACAGTGGCGCGCTGATCTTCGTCAAGGACCGGGAGGGGGTGTACCAGCTGGTCAACCAGAAATTCCTCGAAGTGACCGGGCTTGCGCGCGGGGCTGTGCTCGGAAAAACCGACGGACAGCTGTTTCCCCTGGATGCCGAGGCCTTTGGCCGCACCTTCGAAACTGTGCTCCACACCGGGGCAATGTGCAAGGCCGAGGAAATCCTCCACACGCCCGACGGTGAGCGTTGCTTCCTGGGCATCCAGTTCCCTCTCTTCGACGGCGCCGGCGCGGTGTCCGGCGTCTGCGGCATGACCACGGAGATCACCGAGATCAGGCAGGCCCAGCGGGAGAAGGAACACCTTCAGGAGAAGCTGGTCCAGGCGCAGAAGATGGAGTCCATCGGCCGACTGGCCGGCGGCGTGGCGCACGATTTCAACAACATGCTCAGCGTCATCCTGGGTCATGCCGAATTGGCGTTGCAGGAGACCAAACCGGAAGACAAGCTCCATGCCAGCCTGCGGCGGATCCGTCAGGCAGCGGAGCGGTCGGCGGATCTGACCCGGCAGCTGCTGGCCTTTGCCCGCAAGCAGACCACGACGCCCCGGGTGCTGGACCTCAGCGGGACGGTGGCAGGACTCCTGGAGATGTTGCGCCGCTTGATTGGCGAAGGGGTTGAACTGCTGTGGCAGCCGGGCAAGGAACCCCTGCCGGTGCGGATGGACCCCTCGCAGATCGACCAGATCCTGGTGAACCTCTGCATCAACGCGCGGGATGCGATCGACGGCGCCGGCCGGGTGACCATCACCACGGACGGCCAACGACTGGGCGAGTCGTCGCGCGACACCCATCCCGAGGCGCGGCCGGGCGAGTATGCAGTGTTGAGCGTCAGCGACGACGGCTGCGGCATGGACGCAGACATCCTCACCCATCTGTTCGAGCCGTTTTTCACCACCAAGACAGTGGGCCGGGGCACCGGGCTCGGCCTAGCCACGATCTACGGCATTGTCCAGCAGAACGGCGGCTTTATCACCGTGGCCAGCGAGCTCGGAGTGGGCACGACCCTGCGGATTTTCATTCCCCGCTGGCAGGGTGAGGTGGAGGATATGGGGGTGCGGGCGGCGGAATCCACGGCTCCCCGGGGGACCGAGACCATCCTTCTGGTGGAGGACGAACCGATGATCCTGGACCTGGCCCGGACCATGCTTGCCCAGCTGGGCTACCGGGTGCTGGCAGCTCCGACCCCCGGGGAAGCGATCCGCCTGGCCCGCGAGCATGCAGGCGAGTTGCACCTGGTGGTCACCGACGTGGTCATGCCGGAGATGAACGGCCGCGACCTGGCTGAGGGGTTGCTCGTCCTCTCTCCGGGACTGAAGGCACTGTTCATGTCCGGCTATAC
>CAZFPV010000351.1:0-2667 GCA_964521155.1 uncultured Desulfobulbus sp.
GTCCAGGGCCGATTTGCAGCAGTTGACCTTGGGGATCATGCCGCCTTTGATCACCCCGGCCGCGATCAGGTCGTCGATCTGGTCGCGGTAGATGGTCGAGATCAGCTCGCCGCTGCTGTTCTTGACCCCCTCGACGTCGGTGAGCAGGATCAGCTTGACCGCCTTCAGTTCGGCGGCGATGGCCCCAGCCACCAGATCGGCGTTGATGTTGAAGGCCTGACCGTCCTCGCCCACGCCCACCGGCGCGATCACCGGGATGAAGTCGCGCTGGTCGAGGGTCTCGAGGATCTCCGGGTTGACCCGGGTGACCTCGCCGACCCGGCCGATGTCGATCAGCTCCGGCGGCCGGTCCTCACCCGCGGGCTTGGCGTGAATGGTCAGCTTGCGCGCCTGGACCAGGTCGCCGTCGCGGCCGGACAGGCCGACCGCCTTGCCGCCGCAGTGGTTGATCAGGCCGACGATCTCCTTGTTGACCTTGCCGACCAGGACCATCTCGACCACGTCCATGGTCTCGCCGTCGGTGACCCGCATCCCCTGAACATAGCTGGGGATGACCCGCATCTTCTCGAGAAAGCGGTTGATCTGCGGGCCGCCGCCGTGGACGATCACCGGGTTGATGCCGATATATTTCATCAGGATGACGTCCAGGGCGAAGCTGCGTTTCAGTTCCTCGTCGACCATGGCGTGGCCGCCGTACTTGATCACCACCGTCTTGGCGTTGAATTCGCGGATATACGGCAGCGATTCCACCAGCACCTTGGCCCTGGCGATCTCCTCGCGCATGTTGTTTTGCACCTGCATCCCTCACCCTCCTTGCGGCCGCACGGTCGCGCGGCCATTGTATTCACGAAATGGGCGGTTATTCTACCCCCGCTCGCCGCCGGTGTAAACCCTCTGTTTCCCGCCGGTGGAAAAGGCGACCCCGAGCATGCGCTCACCCTTTACATTTTCCCGAGAACCAAGTAGTATGCCGCCGTCTTGCAAAAAGCAATCCTGAACCATTCGCAATTCTTTTCCCATACACTTTCGAGGACATAGCCATGAGCCGCCTCTTGACAGCCTGCCACCGCACCCTGCTCGTCGCCGTCGCGCTCCTGCCCGGCATCGCCTCTGCCGCAGCCCCGGCCGTCGGGGACTCCTCCGAGCCGATCAACATCGAGGCCAACCGGATGATCTCCCAGGAGAACGACAATTCGGTGGTTTTCATCGGCAACGTCGACGCCAAGCAGGGCAATCTCAACATCCGTTCCGATGAGATGACCGTCTTCTACACCGAGGCCCCGGCCGCCGGCAAGGGCAAGCAGGCCTCCTCCCAGATGGAGAAGCTGATCTGCAAGAACAACGTCAAGATCGTCCAGGGCGACTGGCTGGGCACCGGCGACCGCATGGACTACTTCGCCAAGGAGCGCAAGGTCGTCCTCACCGGCAACGCCAAGGCCTGGCAGGGCCAGAACATGGTCTCCGGCAAAACCATCGTATATTACCTCAACGATAAGCGGTCCATCGTCGAGCCCGAGGAAGGCGCCAAGGGCCGGGTCAAGGCCGTAATCCATCCGGACGCCAAAAAGTAACGATGGAACAGTCGTTTCTCGAAACCCGGGAGATCGTCAAGGAGTACCGCCACCGGCGGGTGGTTGATCAGGTCAGCCTGCAGGTGATGAGTTCCTCGGTGGTCGGCCTGCTCGGCCCCAACGGCGCCGGCAAGACCACCACCTTCTATTCGATCGTCGGCTTCATCCGCCCGACCAGCGGCGCCATCTTCCTCGACGAGGAGGACATCACCTCGCTGCCGATCCACAAACGGGCCACCCGCGGCATCACCTACCTGGCGCAGGAGCCCTCGGTTTTCAAGAAGCTGACCGTGGAGGAGAACATCCGCATCGTTCTTGAGCCGCTCGGCCTGCCCCGCAACGAAATCAACAATCGTATCCGCGAACTCCTGGCTGAACTCAAGATCGAGCATCTGGCTGGCAACAAGGGCCACGCCCTCTCCGGCGGCGAGCGGCGACGGGTCGAAATAATCCGCGCCCTGGCCACCCGGCCCCGGTTCATCCTTCTGGACGAACCCTTTGCCGGCGTCGATCCGCTCTCCGTGGCCGACCTGCAGCAGATCATTCGCGACCTGAAGCAAAAAGGGCTGGGCGTGCTCATCTCCGATCACAACGTCCGCGAGACCCTGCAGGTCTGCGATTTTGCCTACATCATGAACAACGGCCAGATCCTGACCAGCGGTGTGGCCAAGGACATCATCGAGAGCGCGGTGGCCCGCAAGATGTACCTCGGCGAAAATTTCCACATGTGACCCGTATCGATCCCAACCCGCAAACCGGAACCCCTTGAACCCTCATGGCGCTTGAACTCAGACAGAACCTGAAGCTCGCCCAGAAGCTGGTGATGACGCCGCAGCTGCGTCAGGCCATCAAGCTGCTGCAGCTCAGCCGTCTGGAACTGACCGAGGCCCTGCAGGCGGAGATCGAGCAGAATCCCATGCTCGAGGAGGCCCTGCCCCAGCTGGAATCGCCGGTCAACCCCGAGTCCCTGTCCGCCGAGGAGGATACCTACCGGGCCGAGGCCCTGATCACCGACCGGGTCAAGGGCGACGATCCAGCCACCGTGGCCGAGGTCAACTGGGAAGATTACGCCAACAACTTTGACTCTGATTTTTCC
>CAZFPV010000352.1:0-453 GCA_964521155.1 uncultured Desulfobulbus sp.
GTACCAGGCAGGCGGCCGGGAGACGATTCGACTGGGCATCGGCTGCACCGGCGGCAAGCATCGTTCGGTGGCCCTGGTCGAGCATCTGGATCGGCGATTGCGGGCCGAAGGATATGCACCGACCGTCCAGCACCGGGACATTGACCGGGAATAGGCCGGGGGCCTCAGGCCCATGTCAGAGAACGCACCCACGAACAATCAGGGAGGAGACGATGAAAGAGACACTCAAGAACATACTCTATGCCGGCATCGGCGCGGCCTTTCTCACCAAGGAAAAGATCGAGGAATTGAAGGCCGATCTGGTGGAAAAGGGCAAGATGTCGCAGGAAGAGGGCCGGCAGTTTGTCGACGACCTGTTGCGCCGGTCGGAAAAGGCCAAGGATCAGCTCGATCTGTGGATCAACCGACGGGTAGAGGAACGGATCGGCCAGTGCAACCTGGCCACCCGCGACG
>CAZFPV010000352.1:463-2666 GCA_964521155.1 uncultured Desulfobulbus sp.
GCGGCGGCAGGTCGAGGAACTGCAGGTGGCCCTGAACCGGCAGAACGGCGAGTAACCAGGCCGCATGTTCAGCGTCAGGAAGCTCGGGGCCATCGGCCGGACCTACCGCCACCTCAACCGCTACCACCGCATTCTGCGGGTCCTGTTCAAGTACGGCTTCAACGACCTGGTCGACCGGCTGCACATCGACCAATACCTGGAATCCGGCCTGCAGATGATCAACCGCAAGCCGCGCGAGCAGATCGCCCGCCTCTCCCGGCCGGAGCGGTTGCGGCTGGTCTTTGAGGAGTTGGGCCCGACCTTCATCAAGCTGGGGCAACTGCTCTCGACCCGGCCCGACCTTATCCCCGCCGACTTCCTCGGCGAACTGGCCAAGCTCCAGGACGACATTCCTCCCTTCTCCCTGGCCGAGGTCAACGCCATCGTCCAGGAAGAACTGGGACGGACGCCCGAGGAATTGTTTCATTATTTCGACACCGAGCCCCTGGCCGCGGCCTCCATCGGCCAGGTGCACCGGGCCCGTCTCGACAGCGGCGCCGAGGTAGTGGTCAAGGTGCAGCGGCCGGGCATCGAGAACGTCATCGCGGTGGATCTTGAGATCCTGGCCCATATCGCCGACCTGATGGAGCAGTACCTGGAGGAGGTGCAGGGGCACCGGCCCTCGGCCATCGTCCATGAGTTCGCCCGCAGCCTCAGTCGCGAGATCGACTTCACCATCGAGCTGGCCAACATCCAGCGCTTCGCCCGCCAGTTCGAGGGCGCCCAGGCCATCCACGTGCCGTTGGTCTATCCCGAACTGAGCACTGACCGGGTGTTGGTGATGGAGTATGTGCTCGGCATCAAGTCGTCCCACACCGAGGAACTGCGTGAGCGAGGCTACAACCTGCCGCTGATCGCCGAGCGCGGCGCCAACCTGGTGATGGAACAGATCTTTGTCCATGGCTTTTTCCACGCCGACCCGCATCCTGGCAACCTCTTCATCCTGCCGGACAATGTGGTCTGTTTCATCGATTTCGGCCAGATGGGCCGGCTGTCGATCAAGGACCGGGAGGATTTCACCGATCTGGTGCTCGATCTGGTGGCGGGCAACGAGCGGCGGATCGTTGCCGGCGTGCTCCAGGTGACCATCCAGCTGGGCGAGGTTGACCGGGAAAGCCTGGGCCGCGACCTGGGCAGCCTCATGGACCTGTATCTCTACCGGCCCCTGGGCGAACTGGAGGCGGGCAAGATCCTCCAGGACCTGCTCGACCTGGTTACCAGGCACAGGCTCTCGTTCAAACCAGGGTTCTATCAGATGATGAAGGCCCTGAGCACGGTGGAGGGGGTGGGGCTGATGCTCGACCCCAAGCTGGAGCTGATCCGGCTGGCCAAGCCCTTCATGCACCGGATCAAGATGGGGAGGATGCAGCCGGGCCGCATCGCCGAGGAGTTTGCCCAGACCGGCCTGTCCTATGTCCACCTGCTCCGCGACCTGCCCGAGGAACTGCGGACCATCCTGCAGCAGCTGCGCAGCGGCCGAATGCGGATAGAGTTCGAGCATCGCGGCCTGCACGCCCTGGGCTCGGCGCTCGACCGGGTTTCCAACCGCATCGCCTTTGCCATCGTGCTGGCTGCCCTGATCGTCGGCAGCTCGCTGATCGTGCTCTCCGACATCCCGCCGCATTGGCACAAGATCCCGGTCATTGGCCTGCTTGGCTTCCTGGTGGCGGGCATCATGGGGTTCTGGCTATTGCTCTCGATCATCCGGCACGGCCGGATGTGACGTCGCCGAAGGAACAACTCTTCACTGCGCGCTTTTTTTACGAGGCCCCGTCGAGGAGGATGAACTGCCCGGCCGGGGTCTTCTCCCTGGCCTTCTTGCCGGCCAACTCCTCGACCGCCTTGAGCAGCGTATTGTTGCGCTTGGCGATTTTCTCGTACGGCTGTTTGCGTTGAGCATTGATCGACTGGGCGAGCGCGTTGGCCTCGGCAGAAGCTGCAATAGTTGACGGACAGCGAGGCCGGAGAAAGGGATATCGGCCACCAGGCCATTGCCATCCTTGAGGTCAAGGTCAAGCCGCAGGGCCTGGGGTGCCTTGTCGCTCCAGGTGAGTTGTGGGGAAGTTCAGCAATCCCTGATTGAGGATGAGGAGCAATGACACTGCGGGGAAGCGGAGGGCTCGAAGCGCTCTCATTGGCCGTTCATGCTCCGGCCTGGCAGTCC
>CAZFPV010000353.1:0-2648 GCA_964521155.1 uncultured Desulfobulbus sp.
AGGGCTTTGGCAAGACTCCCCGCTGGATAGGCAAGCTCGAAGGCGGGAAAGCCGCCTTTCTCTATCTGGTGCAGCCGGGGAAGAAACTCAAATCCGAGGACGAGATCCGCTTCTCCGGCGACACCATCGCCCGGGAGGGGCAGGTCAAGGGCGACCCCATCGGCGGCGCGGACAGCATCGTTATTGCCCCCTATCACTGGGTGGACACGGACAAGGACTATGTCATCACCGACGCCGAAATCCTCAAAGCCTACGAAACCTATTCCATTCCCGGTGAAAATCTTGTTAATTTCACTGCGATAGAGGAGTTGTGGCTGGCCGGACGGTACGGCTGGAACAAGAAGACCATGACCTTTGTCCCCGCTGTTCAGGCGGAGGGCAAGGACTAGGGAGGGGACATGCGCGGTCTGGTGGGGCTGCTGGTGCTGCTGGTGCTGCTCGTTCCGGTGACCGGCCGGGCCGAATCGGGCGTGGCCGGCCGCTATCTGGCCGGCGGCGGCAGCGACGTGCGCATCCTGCTGACCATCGATCACCCCGCGCCCAAGGCCTTCATCGTCCTGCAGCAGATTCCCGAGGGCGTCCAGATGACCTCGGCCTCGCCCGCTCCCACCGGCATGCAGGAGGGAACGGCCGTCAAGTGGCTGTTCAAGCGTCCGCTGCCGGGTTCGACCATTGTCACGTTGCAGCTCTCGCGCCAGGTGCCGGAGAGCCAGCTGGTGGGCGAGATCAGCTACCGTCACCCCAAAAGCGGCGCGCTCGTCACCAGAAAGATCAGCAATTGACTGGGACGGGGTTCCGCCCGTCCCCCAAACAAGGAGGAATACCCATGTACGTCGGCACGATCATGCACACCGATCTGATCACGGTTTCGCCGGAAACGACGCTTGTCGAGGCCCGCGAGCTGATCGAACAACACAACATCGAACACCTGCTGGTGGTCCGCAAGGGCAAGCTGGTTGGTCTGGTCTCCGACCGGGATCTCAAGCAGAACTGGGCCTCGCCCGCCACTACCCTCAGTGCTCACGAGCTGAGCTACTTGCTGCAGAAGGTACAGGTCAGCATGATCATGGTCAAGACGGTGGTCACGGTCTCGCCGGACACCACTATTGAGCGGGCGGCCTACATCATGCAAACCAATAACATCAGTTCGTTGCCAGTGATGGCGGGCGAGGAGCTGGTGGGCATCGTCACCGGCACCGACGTCATGGCGGTGCTGCTCCAGGCCATCGGCCTGAGCGACGACAGCGTCCGCATCTGCATCCTGGTGGGCGACGCCATCGGCAGCCTGGCCAATGTCACCACCATCCTCATGCAGCAGGGGATCAACATTCAGAGTCTCTTCTGCTGGCCGGCGACCGAGCACCCCGGCATCATCCACCTGGTGATGCGGGTGGCCAAGCAAGAGGGCGACAAGGCCATGGCAGCCCTGGAGGAACGCGGGTTCCGCATGGTACCCCGCTACGTCAAGGATCTCACCCCCTACCTGCCGGCGGCCAAGGCATAACAAGCCAGCCCGCGGGCAGCCATGCACCTGCGACGGGCGGGGCGCCAGCCGCGCCCGTCGCGTTCCCTTACCGCTGCAGGTCGGCGGTCATCTCCACCAGTTCCTTTTCCAACAAGGTTTCCCGTTCCAGCAGCGCCTTGGCGCAGCGTTCCAGCACCGCCCGGTTTGTTTCCAGGATGCGGTAGGCGACGGCAAAGGTGTCATCGATGATCTTGCGCACCGAGACGTCGATCTGCTGGGCCGTGCGGTCGCTGATCATACAGCCGTTGACGCCGTGCTGCTGCCCCTGCGGGGTGAGAAAACCTGGCTGGTTCTCCTCGTAGACCACGAAACCGATCTCCGGGTCCATGCCGTAGCGGGTGACCATGTTGCGGGCAATGTCCGTGGCCCGGGCGATATCGTCCGAAGCCCCGGTGGAGAGGTGGTTGAACATCAGCTTCTCTGCCGCCCGGCCGCCCAGGAGGACGACAATCTTGTGCTCCAGTTCCTCCCTGGTCATGAGGAAACGGTCCTCGGTCGGCCGTTGCAGGGTGTAGCCAAGGGCGCCGATGCCGCGCGGGATGATCGAAATCTTGAACACCGGGTCCGAGCCGGGCAGGGTCAGGGCGGTCAGGGCATGGCCGACCTCGTGGTAGGCGACGATCTCCCGCTCGCGGGGATTGAGCAGCCGGTTTTTCTTTTCCAGGCCGGCAATGATCCGTTCGATGGCCTGGGTGAAATCCTGCATGGCCACCTCGGCGGCCTGACGGCGGGTGGCGAGCAGGGCCGCCTCGTTGACCAGATTGGCGAGGTCGGCCCCGGAAAAGCCGGTGGTCAGGTCAGCCACCTGACTGGGCTCGACATCGGCGCCCATTTCGATTTTTTTCATGTGCACCTGAAGGATGGCGATGCGACCGACCTTGTCCGGACGGTCGACCAGCACCTGGCGATCGAAGCGGCCGGCCCGCAACAGTGCCGGATCGAGGATCTCCGGCCGGTTGGTGGCCGCCAGCAGCACCAGGCCGCTGGAAGGATCAAAGCCATCCAGTTCGACCAGCAGCTGGTTGAGGGTCTGCTCCCGTTCGTCGTTGCCGCCGTAGCCGGCGGCGGTCCGGGCCCGGCCGAGGGCGTCGAGCTCGTCGATGAAAATGATCGCCGGCGCCGA
>CAZFPV010000354.1:0-2607 GCA_964521155.1 uncultured Desulfobulbus sp.
GTTCAGTGGTGCGAACACTGGTTGTGGCCATGGCGGCGATCATCGCTTTGGCCATGGGACCGGTCGGCGCCCAGGCCGCCACCAGGGGTGAGATCGAGGCCAGCGTCAAGGCGGCCAAGGCCCGGTTCGTCAAGGATGTCAAGGGGGCCAACGAATACCTGAAGATCGCCAAGGGTGTGCTGGTGATGCCTAACATCACCAAGGCCGGCTTCGTGGTCGGGGCGCAGTACGGCAACGGCGCTCTCCAGGTCGGCGGCAAGACGGTCTCCTATTACAGCCTGGCCGGCGCCTCGCTGGGCTTCCAGGCCGGGGCCGAGAAGTACGACATGGTCATTTTGTTCATCACCGACGAGGCGTTGCAGAAATTCCGCGCCAGCAAGGGCTGGGAGGCCGGCGTCGATGCCGAGGTAACCATGATCGCGGCCGGCGCCGATGTCACCGTGGAAACCCTGCGCAGCCAGTCGCCGGTGGTCGGTTTTGTCATCGATCAGAAGGGGCTGATGGGCGGTGTTTCCATCAAGGGGGCGAAGTTCAGCAAGACGCAGCCGAAGTGATGCTAAGCCGCCGGACCGGGCGGGGTATTCCTGTCCGGCCCGGCGGTGGTCAGTCGCTGCGCAGCGATTCGATGCGGCGGGCAATGGTCGCCACCTGGGCGAAATCAAAGGCCACGATATCCTGGGCATGGGCCAGGTTGTTGCGCAACGATTCCAGGTTCCGGCAGGTTTTGCGGGCAGCCTTTTTGGATGGGAAGTTGAAGGCGTGAAATACGGTTTCGTCCTCGAGCAGGATCTGCATCTTGTCGGAAAACTGCAGGCAGGACGACAGCGACGAGTGCTGGCCGCGCCGTAGCCGTTCCGCAAACAGCAACTCGGCCTTGGCCAACCGGTTGGCCGAGATCAGCGATGTCCAGGCATTGTCCGGCCAGAGTCGCTCTATGGTGGTCACGGCCTCCATCTCCAGCATGGTAACGATGCCAAACAGCCACATGCGTGCATAGGGGTGCTGCAGGTCGTCGCGGGTAATGATGCCCATGACCGCCCCGAGCAGGCTGACAAAGCATTGGTTGTGCTGGCTCAGCACCAGGATCACCTCGGAAAAGGGTGCGTCCATGCCGACCACTTGCCCTGGCGCAAACGGCTGCGGGCTGGCTGGATTCTCGCGCGAGACGAATCCGCTGACCATGCCCAGGCGGCGGACGCCGACCACGGGCAGGTCATGCTGGTCCATGATGGCCGCAACATCTGCCGCGAGCGGATCGTCGACCGAGGGCAGGGGGTGGACGATGCTTCTGGCGGTGAAGGCGCCGAGGAAGAGTTCGTTCATTCGGTTGATCGGGAGAAAGGGCTCGTGGGACGGGGCCTTGGGGTCGCGCCGGCCGGTAATGACCCGCAGGGGCAGGTGCAGGGTCTCGGCATGGGTCTCCAGTTCTATCAGTGCCCGGGCGTAGAGGCTGGGATCGCCGTCGTCCAGAACCTCCAGCAGCGACGCCATCTCGGTGAGATAGGTGCGGGCGAACTCCGGGTCATGACCGCAGACGTCCCGGCAGTTGTCAATCAGATCGGCGAGTTTGACGGTCTTGCCTCGGGACGAAGCCGAGGCCAGATGCGCCCGGTCGATGGAGCGGCGGGTGGCGCGGTTGCCGTCCGAGGGTCGGCTGACGTCGGTCAGTTCCCTGACCAGGGCCGCGACTGGCGCCCCGAAGGCCTCTTCGATGTCCATGAACCCCACCGGGGTATCCTCGACCACGTCGTGCAGCCAGGCCGCGGCGAGCATCTCCGGATCGTCGGTCACCGAGGCGACAATCTGCGCCACATCCCTGAGGTGCACGTCATAGGGCTCAAGCGAGTACTTGCGCCGGTGGTTAATGCGGGCGTGCGCCTGGACGGCGAATTCGCGGGCTCTGGTGATGAGACTGTGCATGGCGGTTGCCTGTATCAGGTTTGGGTGAGGGGGGTGTTGCCCGGCGACGCCATCCGGGGGCAGGGGCGACATTCCCCTGTACACGGAATACTCTCCTGCGGCAACGGCCGCGTGAGCCATCGGGATTTTCTGGTCGGAGGCTGGTTCGAGGCGAACGGTTGCTGCCGGAGGATCGGCCGCATCCTGTCCGGCGATGGCGGAAGGCCAGGGGGGAGACCACCATGTGGATGCTTGTGGCTCCCGGTCTTGACGGCATGCTGGTGTTTGCCGCCGGTTTGCAGGCCAGGCGGGACGATCTGCTCCTGATCTGGCGGCAGCCCTGGCTGCTGGCGCGCTCGTTTGCGGTCATGTACCTGCTGGTCCTGCCGGTCGCCGTGGCCACGGTTTCGGTCTTCGATCTCCCGGCCCATACCCGTGCGGCCCTGCTGCTGCTCGCTATTTCCGCCGGGGCGCCGCTCCTGCCCAGGCGGCTGATCGGCCTGGGCAGCAATCCCGCCTACGCCTTTGGTCTGCTGGTTGCAGCCTCGCTGCTGGCCGTGTTCACCGTTCCCCTGTCGCTGGCCCTCCACCTCCCTGGCTGCCGGTGGAGCTGGCCATCTCGCCTGGCCGGGTGGCCGTGACGCTCGGTGTCTCCTTTCTCCTGCCGCTGCTCATCCTGGGTTCTGCCGGCGCTGTGCAGACCATCCC
>CAZFPV010000355.1:0-2605 GCA_964521155.1 uncultured Desulfobulbus sp.
GCATCAGTCTCGCCCGCCAACACCCCGGCCGCTGACATGCGGGCCGTCGCCGCTCTTCCCGCAGGGGAACAGCTGCTCCTGCAGTTGATCTCCATCATTTACGAGCCGGTCTCGACCGCCTTCCTCACCCGATCTTTGGCTGCACTAGATCACGAAGTGTTCGGCAATCGCCGGCCCAGTGAGGACGAGGTGGCAGCCATGACCTCCCGGCTGCGGCGCAAAGGTTTTTTGAACGGCAAGAACCAATGCCTGCGGGTGCTTTCAGAGCAGCTGACCCGCCACACCCTGAAGATTGGTCTTTTTCCGCGGCTTGTTGGCCTGGTCGAACGGGCCGCGCCGGTCGACTACAAGCACGGCAAATGGTCGACGCGCTGCTGGCGAGCGTTGCGGCAGTTCCGCATCGGCGTCTACAGCCAGGATTTCGACAAATTCGATGAGGCCTTGTTGTTTATCGAGGAAAACTGTCAGGCAGGAGTCAAGACCGACCACCCGGCGGTCCTGGTCAGCGCCGTCGCCTTCGATCAGGAGTGGTTTGGCGGCCTGCCGGTGTCCATGCAGTTTTATCTTCTCGACCAGGTGGTTCGCTATTCCCTGGAACGGTTGCACCTCTTTCCCGAAATTGTCGCCTATCTTGAAAGCGGCCTCGCCTCGACCGTGTCCGAGGACGAGCGGGTGCCCTTTCATCGCCTCCTCGCCAGCTGCTACCTGCTCCAGGGGCGGCTTGACGACCTGCGCCGGCTGCTGCGGGGCAACGGAGATTCCTTTTTTGCCTCCGGCTTTGCCGGCACGGTCGCTTTCCTTGGCGGCGACACTGACCAGGCCTTGCGTTTTTTCACCGAGGACCTCGACCAGCTGCGTCATTACACCGGCAACGAACAAAGCTTTTTTCTCGGTATAACCGGCCTCTTCTGCATCTTTGCCCTGCTCGCCCGCGATGGCGAGGGCGACCGCGATCGGGTGCGCCAGGCGGTGGCCGCCGTGCTCAAACGGTGCAACGGCTGCCCCGAGGAGACCCCTTTCCGTTTTCTCGAAGCGGTGGTCCGCACTCCCGGCGAGGTGATGCCTGACATGCTGGCGCTCATCGAAAGCCTGGTGGCTGATGAGCGCTGCCTGACCTCCCTGGTCGCCATCCTCTCCCTGTATTGGATGGGCGTCGAGATCCCGGCTGATTTTCAGGAAATCCTGCGCAAGCTCCACGCCCAGGCCTTGCGGCACCAGTTTCTCTGGGTAGCCATGGAATCGGCCGAACTGCTGGCAACGCTGAACGAGCACGACCCGGAGATCAGCCAGACCGCTGCCGCCCTCTCCGAGCAGTTGGGTTGCCGGTTTCTGACCGACATCATTGCCCCGCACGCGGCCTGGAAACAGAGCCTGCAGGAGTTGATCGAGGTGACGCGGAAGATCCGCGAGCCAGAACAGAGCACACGCCTCTGCTGGCTGGTGGAATATCGACAGGGAAAACTTGAGCTGATGCCCAAGGAACAGCGGCGAGCCCCTGGCGGTGAGTGGACCAAGGGCCGGACCATTGCCTTCAAGCGTCTGTTTCTGGGGAAGGAGCTTGATTATCTGAGTGCGCAGGACAGGCAGATTTGTACCGCCCTGCATCAGCTGGAGGTGCGCGAGGGCCGCAACACCGGTTACGCCTTTGATCAGGACGCGGCGCTGCCGGCACTGGTTGGCCACCCCTCCGTCTTTCTCCGTCGCTCGCCCCGGACTCCGGTTGAAATCGTCAGCGGCGAACCCGAACTGGTGGTCGAGCGGCGAGGCGACTCACTGTTCATCCATTTTTTCCAGGATATCGGCGAGGGTGCGGTGGCGGTCTGGCCCGAGACCGCGACTCGCTTCCGCATTATCCGCATCCGGGAGGAGCACCGCCGGGTGGCGGCGATTACCGGCCGCGACGGCCTGCATGTGCCCCTGGCCGCCAGCCGCCAAGTGCTCGACGCCATCGGCAACATCGCCTCGTTCATGACCGTGCACTCCTCCATCGAGGTGCCGGGCGAGGGGTTGCCGGCCGACGTGGTGGAGAGCGACTCAACCATCCATGTCCACATCATCCCCTACGGCAGCGGCTTTCGCATCGAGATGTTCGTGCGCCCGTTCACCAACGGCGGCCCGTATCTCAAACCGGGAGCCGGCGTGGCCAACCTGATCACCGAGGTCGATGGCCGGCGACTGCGCACCCGGCGCAATCTCAAACTCGAAGAGGCACGGGCGCGGGAGATTGAGGAAAGCTGTCCCATGCTCGATCTGGCCATCGATTTCGAGCAGGAAAACAAGCGTGAGTGGCATCTGGTCGATCCGGAGGAGTGCCTGCAGGTATTGCTCGAGATCGAGGAAATCCGGGATCGGGTGATTCTTGAGTGGCCGGAGGGCGAGAAACTTGCGGTGCGCCGCCAGGCAGGCGTCAACCAGCTCAATCTCAACATCCGAACCAGCCAGCAGGACTGGTTTTCCCTCACTGGTCAACTGGAGATCGACCAGGACGAAGTTATGGAGCTGAAAACCCTCCTGGACAAGGTGCGGGAGACTCGCAGCCGCTTCATTCCCATCGGTGAGGGCCAGTTTATCGCCCTCACCCAGGAGTTCCGCAACCGGTTGGAGG
>CAZFPV010000356.1:0-2604 GCA_964521155.1 uncultured Desulfobulbus sp.
TCGGCAGATCGGGACGGAGGCGGAGCATCCTGCGGGCCAGCTCGATCCCGGTCAGACCCGGCATGGTCTGGTCGGTAACAACCGCGTCGAACCGGCCCGGATCGCGTTCGAATTGGGCCAGGGCCTCGTCGCTGGCCGTCCGTACCGTCACCTCGTAACCCAGGCGCTCGAGCATGGTCTTGCCCATCTCGGCCAGCATTGCCTCGTCATCGACCAGCAGGATCCGGCCCTGACCGGTGGGAATAACGGACCCGCCGCCCGGGGCGGGAACCGTCTCGCCGTCGAGGGCCGGGAGAAAGACCCGAAAGGTAGTTCCCTGGCCGGGTTCGCTGTCGCAGGCGATAAAGCCGCCGTATTCGCTGACGATGCCGTGGACGATGGCCAGCCCCATGCCGGTGCCCTTGCCGGTCTCCTTGGTGGTGAAGTAGGGATCGAACATCCGCTGCCGCACCTCGGGACTGATGCCCGGGCCGGTGTCGGCCACGGTCAGCACCACGAAGTCGCCGGGGTCGGCGTTGGGGCTGTCGGCGGCCGTGCACCGCTGTTCAGCCAGGGCGATTTCCAGGGCGCCGCCTTGGTCTTCCATGGCGTGGAAGGCGTTGGTACACAGGTTCATCAGGATCTGGTGCAGCTGGGTCGGGTCGGCGAGCACGGAGCGGGTGGCGGCGATGCGCTGGCGGATGGCGATGGTCGAGGGCAGGCTCGGCCGCAGCAGCTTGACCACCTCCTTGACAATCGGGGCCGGGTCAATGGGCGCCCGCCGGCTCTCCCCCTGGCGGCTGAAGGCCAGGATCTGCTGCACCAGGGCCGCGGCGCGGTGGCCGGCCTCGAGCACTTTATCCAGTTCCCGGATAACAGCCGCGCCCCGGTGCGAGCCATCCCGGGCCATTTCGGCATAGCCCAGAATCGCGCCGAGGATGTTGTTGAAGTCATGGGCAATGCCGCCGGCAAGGGTGCCGATGGCCTCCATCTTCTGGGCCTGGGCCAGCTGGGCCTGCAGCCGGCGCCGCTCCTCCTCCATCTGTTTACGCTCGACAGTGCTCCAGATGGACTCCATCAGCAGCGACACCTGGAGCACGTCGGTCTGGTCGTACTCGGTCTCCTTGTTGGCCAAGCCGACCACCCCGACGATGCGATCGTCCCGAAACACGGGGATAGTCATGAACCGGTGCAATTCGACATGCCCTTCGGGGTATCCGCGCCGGAGCGGGTGGTCGGCCTGGAAATCATTGACCACGATTGGCCGCCGCTGCCGCACCGCCTCGCCCCAGAGTCCGGTCTTGTCCAGCTGGTAACAGGTTTGGGGAGAGGCCACGGTGCAGGCGTCCATGACCTCCTTGGACCAGGCGTTGAGCACCAGTTCCTGGCGCTCCTCGTGGTAGTGGTAGATGTAGCCGATCTGGCTGCCAGTGAGGGCAATGGCCTGTTCCAGGGCGTAATCGAGAAAGGCGTGCGCGCTTTCGGCCGGGTGCTGGAGCAGATCCACCAGGTGACGCAGCCGGGCTTCGTTCTGGCGGGCCTGGGCCTCGCCCCGTTTGCGTTCACTGATGTCTCGCAGGATGGCGACGGTGTGCCAGCCGTGGCCCCTGCGGACGGCGGCAAGCGACAGCTCGATGGGAATTTCGCGCCTGTTCTTGTGCCTGGCCTTCAGCTCAAGCGTGGCGCCGATGGCCCGGCCCTGGCCGTTCTGCTGGAAATGGACGAAGGCCCGGTCAAAGGCGGCGTGGAAGCGCCGCGGCGCCAGCAGCCGGTGCAGGTCGGCGCCAATGGCCTCCGCCCCGTCGTAGCCGAACAGCGCCTCGGCCGCCGGGTTCCAGAAGGAGATCAGGCCGCGATCGTCCATCATGACGATGGCGTCCTTGGCCGAATCGGTGATGGCCCGCACTCGCTCCTCACCCTCCACTATCGACCGCTCCGCCTCCTTGCGGGCGGTGACGTCCTCAAACAGGCAGGCGAACTGGCCGGCTGCCGGACAGAAGGCGCTGATGGAAAAATGTTTGTTCAACTCCCGCGAGTAGTTCTCGAAGCGAGTCGGCTGGCCGGTCAGGGCCACCTGGCCATAGGTGGCGATCCAGTGCGGTTCAGTGTCGGGCATGAGGGTCCGGACCGTCCTGCCGACCACCTTGACGGCGCTCAGGCCGGTCATGCGTTCAAAGGCCGGGTTGACCGCGAGGAAGCGGTAATCCACCGGCCGGCCCCGGTCGTCGCAGATGATCTCGTGTAGGGCAAAGGCGTTGAGCATCTCGCGAAAGAGCATCTCGTACTGCTGCTCCGAGCGCCGCAGTCCGGTGATGTCGGAGGCGGTGAGGAGCGCGCCGCGCACCTCGCCCATGGCCATGGGCCTGATGGTATAGCGGAGCCACAGCGGACTTGCGCCCGTGGCGCGCTCGACCCGCACCTCGCCGCCCTGGTCTCGCGGTCCAGCTGTGCCAGCGAGGGCGGCGCGGACGCCGTGGAGCAGGGGGCAGGCGGCGCAGTCGCCGGCATGACTGCATCCCCGGAGAGCCTTCAGCCGGTGGGCGCAGCCGATGATGTCGCCGCAGGCCGCGGGCAGGGCAAGGTTGGGGGGGAGGCCGAACAGCGCTTCAGCCTGTGGGTTTACGG
>CAZFPV010000357.1:0-2603 GCA_964521155.1 uncultured Desulfobulbus sp.
ACCTTAAGCGGCACATGGGCATCGTCAGCGCCGACCTGCACCGCAACCACCGCATTGCCGGCAGCGTGCTGGCCATTGTCGTCTCGGGCCTGTTCGACACCATCGGCCTCTACACCCGGCCCACCGCGGAGCAGCAGGCCCTGGCCCGCCGCTGGCTGCGGCGGCTGGAACTGGCGCACCGGGCCAGCGTTCCCTTCCAGCGCCTCGGCTACGGCGAACAGCGTCTGGTGCTGCTGGCCCGCGCCCTGATCAAGGTACCGCGTCTGCTCATCCTCGACGAGCCCACCCAGGGGCTGGACGAGGCCAGCCGCACAGCTCTGCTCGATTTCCTCGAAGCCATTGCCGCAGAAGACCTCTGCACCATCCTCTACGTCAGCCACCGGGCCGACGAGTTTCGCCCCTTTTTCACCCAGCGGATTGCATTTCATTGAGCCCGTGCAGGGGGCGCCGAATCACCCGGTCACCGCCGCCGAAAGGCCTGTGCGGGCGACCAGCTTTTCGTTTGACACCCGGCCGGCGATTCCGTATACAGGCCAGAGGATTCCCCCTCACCGGCCCGAATGGCGTGCGGGACGGACCCTTTTTCCCCTCACAACCGATCAAGGAGACCATCGATGCGGATCATCACCCTGTTGACCGTGCTGCTGTGCTGTCTGGGAGCCGGCCAGTCCCAGGCCGCGGAAAAAAAGGAACTGAAGGTGGGGTTTGTCTACGTCTCGCCGGTGGGCGACGCCGGCTGGTCCCATGCCCACGATGTGGGCCGCAAGGCCATCGAGGAAATGGAGGGCGTCACCACCTCCTTTGTCGAGGCCGTGGCCGAGGGACCGGATTCCGAGCGGGTCATCCAGACCATGGCGCGGAAGAAGTTCGACCTGATCTTCGCCACCAGCTTCGGTTACATGGACCCCATGCTCAAGGTGGCCCAGCAGTTCCCGGACACCGTGTTCATGCACTGCGCTGGATTCAAGACCGCGGCCAACATGGGCAATTACTTCGGCCGCATCTACCAGCCCCGCTATCTCTCGGGGATTGTGGCCGGTTCCATGACCAGGTCCAAGGTGATCGGCTATGTCGCCGCCTACCCCATCCCGGAGGTCATCCGCGGTATCAACGCCTTCTCCCTCGGGGTCCAGTCGGTCAACCCGGAGGCAACGGTGCGGGTGGTCTGGACCAAGACCTGGTATGACCCGGCCAAGGAGAAGGAGGCCGCCAAGTCGCTCCTGGACGTGGGCGCCGACGTCATCGCCCAGCACCAGGATTCACCCGGCCCGCAGGAGGCTGCCCAGGAGAGAGGCGTCTACTCCATCGGCTACAACACCGACATGAGCCGGTTCGCGCCCAAATCCCACCTGACTGCCCCGGTCTGGAACTGGACCCCCTACTACAAGAAGGTGATCGAGCAGGTCAAGAGCGGGACCTGGAAGGCTGCCGCCGACTGGCCCGGCCTGGCCGAGGGCGTGGTTGACCTGGCCCCCTTTGGCCCCATGGTGCCCAAAGAGGTGCAGGACAAGGTCATGGCCAAGAAGGCCGAGATCATCGCCGGCACGGAAAAGGTCTTTGTCGGCCCGATCAAGGACCAGGGCGGCAAGGTTCGCTATGCCGCGGGCGCGGTTGTCCCGGATCCCGACCTGCTGGGCATGAACTGGTTCATCCAGGGCGTGGTCGGCGCCGTCGAGTAGGGGCTACATGACTCTTTCCCGTACACCTGCCTTCGGCTGATGGTTCGTTTCCGCATCAGCCGAAGGCAGGAGCCCTTGGGCTGGCGCTCCAGCCTGGTGCTGCCCGCGGCGGTGGCCCTGTCGCTTTCCCTCAGCCTGCTGTTGCTCGCCTTCCAGGGCGTGTCGCCGCTCACCGGGCTGATGGTGCTGGTGCGCGGGGCCTTTGGCACGGCCTGGGCGCTTGAAGACTGCCTGATCAAGGCCATCCCGCTCTTTCTCTGCTCGCTCGGAGTGGCCGTGGCCTTTCGCCTCCAGATTTGGAACATCGGCGCTGAGGGCCAGTTCGCCTTGGGCGCGGTCGGGGCCGCCTGGGTTGCCCTGAGCTTTCCGGGCCTGCCGAAGATCGTCCTGCTGCCGCTGATGCTTGCCGCCGCCAGCCTGGCCGGCGGCTTCTGGGGCATGATCCCGGCCTTCCTGCGCCAACGTCTCGGGGCCAATGAGATCATCGTCACCCTGATGCTCAACTACATCGCCATCCTCTTCCTCGATTTCCTGGTCTACGGGGTGTGGAAGGACGCCTCCGGCTTTCCCATGACCGCCCGCTTTTCGACCCAGGCCACCCTCGGTAAGATCGGCGCCACCAGCGTCAACTGGGGCCTGGCCCACTGCCTGCTGCTGGGGCTCGCGGTGTGGATATTTTTTCGCTTCACCCGCCTTGGCTATGAACTCAAGGCCTGCGGCGACAGCGTCCGCGCCGCCCGCTATGCCGGCATGCCCTACGACCGGCTGGTGGTCCTGGTGATGGTGCTGAGCGGCGCCCTGGCAGGCTGGGCCGGCTGCGTCGAGGCCTCGGCCTCGCTGGGCCGCCTGCAGCCTTCGATCATGGCCGGCTACGGCTACACCGCCATCGTCGTCGCCTGGCTGGCACGGCTCAACCCGCTCAAC
>CAZFPV010000358.1:0-2595 GCA_964521155.1 uncultured Desulfobulbus sp.
GGGATTGATTGGCCACCAAGGTCACGAGCACGCCGGTGCGCTCGGCAGCTCGAAAGAGAATCTCTTTGATGACTTTGGGGCAGGCGTCGGCATCGACCCAGATCTGCACGGCGTCCTCGTGGAAGGTGTTGTCTTGTTTTTTCCTGCCGGTCAGGCTGCCCGGTTCCTGGCCCGTTCCAGGATTGTGCGTATCCCGGCCATCTGCTCCGGCTGGCCCAGGTCGGCAATGATTCCAGCATCCACGCAGTCCCGATAGCTCCACTCCGGGGCGGTCTCGGTGCGGTAGGTCCAGAAGAACCAGGCGGCATATCGCTCGAAGGTCAGCAACTGGGCTGCGGCATAGCCGCGGAGGGCGGAGGCCATCTGAAACTCGTCCATGCCCTCCAGGGCATGGTTGAAGGGTCCGTCTGCCCAGAGGGAGACCACCCGCAGATCTAGGCCCAGGCTCCATTCGCCGCAATAGACCTGATAGCCGCAGCCGTTGATGATCTCGTCGGCTTCCACGCGCAGGTCCACGGCGCTCTTGCGGATGTGGCCGAGGATGTCCAGGTCGATGTCGTCCCGGCTGAAGCACTGATAGCGGTGGATATCAAGGGCCACGTTGCGAAACTCCGGTTCCTGGAGAAATCCTGCGTATTCGCGGAAGTCGCGGAAGCCGTCGTTGAATATCACAGTCACCCGTTCGGGCGGGCAGTGGCGGCGGATGCGGTGGTAGGCCTCGGCGGTGTAGCGTTTGAGGATGTCGGTGGGGATATCCCAGCGCGGTTCGTTGAGCACCTCGATGCCGTGCAGCGCGGGGTTGCCGGCGTAGCGTTCTGCCAGGCGTTCGAGCACATCGAGTGCGTGCTGGATGTACTCCTCGCGGGTATGCCACTCGCACACGCCCAGGATGCCGCCGTTGTCAAAACCGTTCTGGCAACCCGGGGCGGCATGGAGATCAAGGACCACCCGCAGGCCAAACTCTCCGGCCCATTGGAAGACCCGGTCAACGATGTCCAGCCCTCCCACCACAAAGGGATAGCGCACTCCCTCATAGCTGCGGTGCGAGGGATAGTCCTTGCCAAACAGCCAGTGACCGACTGGCAGGCGCACCGCATTGATGCCGACGCGGGCCAGCCAGGCAAAGTCGTCGCGGCTGATGAAGGCGTCCCAGTGGCGGTGCAGGCGCCGCGTTGCCTCGGCCTCTCCCAGCTCGACACAGTAGGAGGTCTCGTCGGTGGCCTTTAGCCCCGCGAACAGGCTGGGGGTTATCCACTTCTCCAGCACCAGCCAGCCGCCGAGGTTGACGCCGCGCAGAGCCCGGGCGCGTTCATTTCCCGTTGGGATCGCCATGGATGGCCTCCTGGTTGGGTGATTGCAGGGCCAGCCGTCGTCGGTGGTTGGTTTCATCGCTTCTATGGGAAACGGTGACCAGGGTGGCATCGGGGCACTGCTCGCCGATCAGGCGCAGCATCCGTTCCTCGTCCGCGGGGTCCAGGGCGTCGAAGGCCTCCTGCAGGAATATCCATTGGGGCCGGTTGAGCAGCAGGCGGACCATACCCAGTCGTTGCTGTTCCTCCAGAGACAGGGCATGAATCCACAGGTCCCTCCGGTCGAGCTGGTCGATCAGGTGTTCCAGGCCGGCCAGGCGCATTGCCTGCTCAATGGCTTCCTGGGCAAAGACTCGCTGGCAGGAAGGGTAGCAGATGGCGTCGCGGAGGACGCCGGTGGGCAGATAGGGCCGGGGCGGCATGAAGAAGAGGCGGCTGTGGGCCGGCAGTTCGATGACGCCGCTGCCCCAGGGGCGAATGCCGGCGATGGCGCGGAACAATTTGGCCGCGGTGAAGGCGTTGCCCGTGACGAGGACGTGTTCGCCCTGGTTGATCTCCATGTTGATGTCCGCAGCCAGGATCCTGCCTTCGTAGGTGGCGATGCTGAGGTCGCGGAAGGCCAGGACCGGTCGGTCGGAGCGCCGCACCTGGATCCAGTGGTCCGGCTTGGTCAGTTCTTCGTCCACGCTGTCCAGCGTCTTCAGCAGACCGAGAATGCGCTCCACCGAGGCGCGCCACTCGGCGATTCCACCGGCGTTGTTGACCGGCCAGGAAAGGGCCGAGGCCATGTGCTGGAAGGCTTGGGCGGATTGCATCAGGGCGCCCAGGGTGATCTGGCCGAGGATGTAGCGCGGGGCGGAAACCAGGATCGGAAAGGCCATGGAAAGGGTGTCGTAGCCGGTGCCGAACATCAGGATGTTCCGCCAGGCCATGGATTGCCTGTTGAAGGCGTCCCGAATCCTGGCAAACAGCTCGCGAAATTGATCCCGCTCGCAGCTCTCGGCGTGGATCAGGGCGATGGCCTGGTTGTTGTCCTGCGCCTCCAGGAGACTGGCGCGGAAATTGGCCTCTGCGGACTGCCGGTCATTGGTGGCCCCGGTCAGGGGTCGGCTGACCATCCAGCCCAGCCAGGAGGCCAGTGCTGAATAGACCATGGCGATCCAGATCAGGTGCCCGTAAATGGGGATGCGGGCAAAGCCAAGGTCGAGGGTGACCACCCCCGAGTGCGACCAGAGTACCCTGGTGAAACCGATCAGCATCAGGACGCTGTAAAACAGGGAATGGC
>CAZFPV010000359.1:0-2594 GCA_964521155.1 uncultured Desulfobulbus sp.
ACCATCGAGGGCCACCTGGCTGTGTTTGTGCGGGACGGCAGGCTGACGATCGGGGAAGTGCTGGCCGACGAAACCCTGGCGGTCATCGCCGCGACGGTTCGGGCAATGCCGGATGCCTCGCTGAAGGAGCTGAAAACCGCCCTGGGCGACGACTATTCCTACGGGGAGGTCACTCTCGCCCTCGCGCACCTGCGGCGCGACCGGCAGGAGTGAGCGCATCGGGGGCATCCGCCCCCTCCGCCCCGATGCAGGCCCACAGAGCCTGGACCAGCGGATTGCCCAGGCTGCGTTCCTGGGTGCAGGCGCCGATGACAAAGGGGGCCAACCGCGGTTCCACCGCAAGAACGCGCACCTGTTCCCGCAGCGGACTCTGTTCCAGCACCAGCCGCGGCACCACCCCCACCCCGAACCCCAGGCTGACCATGGTCAGCAGGGCCTCGTTGCCCGCCACCTGGGCATAGATATGGGGCTCGACGCCCCGTTTCCGAAACCATGCATCGACCCGCACCCGCGCCGGTCCCTGCTCGGCCAGAATGAACGGCGTTGCCTGCCAGTCAATCTCCTCGCCCTGCATGACAATGATCTCCGGCGTCGCTGCCGGGCCGATGAATTCAAGCGGCGTCTTGGCCAGGGCAAGGAAGACCATGGTCGGCGGCAGGGCCTCGGGCAAGGCGGCGATGCTGACCTCGGCCTCGCGGGTGCGCAGCCTGGCTATAGCCTCGGCGGCATCGCCGGTCTGCAGTTTGATCTGGACGCCGGGATGGCGCCGCCGAAAAGCACCGAGAATGCGTGGCAGCAGGCTCTGAGCCGCGGTCACCGAGCAGAAGAGCGACACCTCGCCGCGCAGTTCGCGGTCATCGGCCAATTCGCGTTGCAGGGACAGCCAGCGCCGTTCCGCCTCCTCGGCGTAGCGGCCGAAAATCCGGCCCGCCGGAGTCAGCGCCACCCGTCGGGTGTCGCGTTGCAGGAGTTGGACCCCCAGTTCTTCCTCGATTCGCTGGATGGTGCGGGTCAGGGCCGAGGGGCTCAGGTTGCAGGCCTGGCTGGTGCGGCCGAAATGAAGCGAGTGGGCCAGGTGGGTGAACACCCGGATCGAGCGGATATCCATAAAAGTGCGGAAAAGAAGCGTGATCTGTGGTATGGAGCCTGCGACAGCCATTGTGGGACACTGTTGCGATTTCCGCAACAATGAATTGCGAATAATTCACTTCCCGCAACGAAAATATCGGCTATGGTGCAGGGGAAAAGCAAGGAGGGCGAGCGCCAGACACGGATGGCGACCAGTTCCCCCGGCGTGACCGCCCCAGCACAACACCCTGCACACGATACCTTTCAAACCATACTGACCACAATCAAGGAGACACACATGGGACAGAACTACTTCAACACCCTGCCGCTGCGACTGCAACTGGAAGAACTGGGCAAGTGCCGGTTCATGGATGAACACGAGTTCGACGGCGTCGAGAAGCTCAAGGGCAAGAAGATCGTCATCATCGGCTGCGGCGCCCAGGGGCTGCACCAGGGGCTCAACCTTCGCGATTCCGGCCTGGACGTAGCCTACGCCCTGCGCGACTCGGCCATCGCCGAGAAGCGCCAGTCATGGAAGAACGCCACTGGCAACGGCTTTGCCGTGGGCAACTACCAGCAGATGATCCCCACCGCCGACCTGGTCATCAACCTCACCCCGGACAAGCAGCACTCCAAGGTGGTGGAGGCGGTCATGCCGCTGATGAAGGAGGGCTCGTGCCTCTCCTACTCGCACGGCTTCAACATCGTCGAAGTGGGTCAGCAGATCCGCAAGGACCTGACCGTGGTCATGGTCGCGCCCAAGTCGCCCGGAACCGAGGTGCGTGAGGAGTACAAGCGTGGCTTCGGCGTGCCGACCCTGATCGCCGTGCACCGCGAGAATGACCCCCGGGGCGAAGGCTGGGATATTGCCAAGGCCTACGCCTGCGCCACCGGCGGCCATCGCGCCGGCGTGCTCCAGTCCTCCTTTGTCGCCGAGGTCAAGAGCGATCTGATGGGCGAGCAGACCATCCTCTGCGGCATGCTCCAGGCAGGTTCGCTGCTCTGTTTCGACAAGATGGTCAGCCAGGGCATCGACACCGGCTACGCCTGCAAGCTGATCCAGCACGGCTGGGAAACCATCACCGAGGCGCTCAAGCACGGCGGCATCACCAACATGATGGACCGGCTGGCCAATCCGGCCAAGATCCGCGCTTTCTACCTGGCCGAGGAGATCAAGGAGATCCTGACTCCGCTGTTCGAGAAGCACATGGATGACATCATGAGCGGCGAATTCTCCCGCACCATGATGGCGGACTGGGCCAACGACGACAAGATGCTGCTCACCTGGCGGGCTCAGACCGGCGAGACCGCCTTCGAGAAGGCGACGGCCACCGCTGCCGAGATCAGTGAGCAGGAGTACTTCGACCACGGCATCCTCATGGTGGCCATGATCAAGGCGGGCGTGGAACTGGCCTTCGACACCATGGTCTCGGCCGGTATCAAGGAGGAATCGGCCTACTACGAGAGCCTGCACGAGGTGCCGCTGATCGCCAACCTGATCGCGCGCAAGAAGCTCTACGAGATGA
>CAZFPV010000360.1:0-2589 GCA_964521155.1 uncultured Desulfobulbus sp.
CCGCGATACCGGGCAAGCCCAACCGTATCCAGCACCCGGTCCACAATCTGCTCGCGCTCGCTCCTGGCAATCTTTCTGATCTTGAGCCCGAATTCAATATTAGCGGCCACCGAGGTGGAAAACATAATCGGGTGCTGATCGACCAGCACCACCTGCCGCCGCAGGCGCAGCAGGGTTTCGCGGCCGCCGTCCACCGGTTGACCAAGGAAGCGCATCCGGCCCGTGGTTGGGGTGTCGAGGAAGGCGAGGATGTTGAGCAGGGTAGTCTTGCCGGCGCCGTTTGGTCCGAGCAGGGCCACAATCCGGCCGGCCTCGATCTCGAGGTGGTTGATGTCCAGCACCATCCGCCGGTCATGGCGGCGACTGACGCCTTCCAGGGTGTAGAGCATCATCGCCCAGCCCTCCCCTGGGCCAGATTGAAGACCACGTTCATTCCCAGGCTGATGGCCATCAGCACCAGCCCCAGGGCCACGGCCAGGGTGAAGGAGCCCTTGTCGTATTCCAGGGCCATGGCCGTGGTCATGGTGCGGGTGAAGCCCTTGATGTTGCCGCCAAGCATCATCGAGATGCCGATCTCGCTGATCACCCGGCCAAAGGCCGATATCACCGCTGCGGCAATGCCGAACCGGCCCTCGCGCAACACCACCAGGGCAGTCTGCCAGCGGTTGGCGCCCAAGGTGCGGGCGGTGGTGCGGTAGCGGTCGTCCACCCGGCTGACCGCGGCAATGGTCAGGGCGGTAATTAGCGGCAGGATGAGGATGAACTGGCCGACGACCATCGCCTTCTGGGTGTACAGTAAGTCCAGCGGTCCCAGAATGCCGCGCCGGGAGATGAACACGTAGACGAACAAGCCGATTACCACCGTGGGCAGGGCCAGGAGGGTATTAAGCAGGGTGATGACGGCCCGCCGGCCGGGGATGCGGCCAAAGGCGATGGCAAAGCCCGCGGGGATGCCGGCCAGCGCGGCCAGCACCGTGGCCAGGCAGCTGACCGCGAGCGAGACCCGGACTATGGTCAGCAATTCCGGGTCAAGCGCCCAGACCAGTCGGAAAGCGGCGGCAAAGCTGTCGAGAAAGAAGGACATTCAGGTTCAGGGATAAAAAAGTGGGCAGGAACTGCGAACGCGGGACTTGGGCGGCCCCGCGTTCGTTGCCCTTACCATGCGCCCGGACTGGGCGACAAGGCTTTTTACCTTACGCTCTCCTCATTTCGCGTCCGGGAAAAACAGCGGTTTGCCGTGGAGGCTGTAACCGGCGATCACCTGCTGCCCCTTGGCCGACATCAGCCACTTGGCCATCTCCTCGGCCAGGGCGGTCTTGGCCTGGGGATGTTTGGCCTGGCTGACCGGGATGAAACCGTAGGGATTTGCCAGCTGGCTGCCGCCCTCGCAGAGGATGCTCAAATTGACCGGCACCTCGCGGCCGTATTTGTACTTGATATAGGAGCCGCGGTCGGCCAGGGTGTAGGCCTGCTTCTCGTCGGTCAGGGTCAGGGTCTTGCCCATGCCCTGGCCCACGGACAGGTACCAGTCTTTGCTTCCGGCCGGATGCACCGACTTGATCTCGACCGGCTTGCCGTCTTTTTCCATGGTGGAGACCGCGGTGTCCAGCGCCAGCCCCGAGGCCTTCCACAACTCCTGCTCCTTGGCGTGGGTGCCGGAATCGTCGCCGCGGGAGACAAAGGTCGCCTTGGCGGCAGCGATCTTCTTCAGGGCCTCGGCGCCCTCGGCGCTGCCCTTGACCTTGGCCGGATCGCTCTCGGGACCGACGAGGATGAAATCGTTGTGCATCACAGCGTAGCGCTTGGTGCCGTAGCCATCCTTGACAAAGGTCTCCTCGCGGGCGGTGTCGTGGACAAAGATCGCATCGACATTGCCATCGACGCCGTCGCGGATGGCCGCACCCGTGCCCTTGGCAATCACCTTGACCTGGATGCCGGTGTCCTTCTCCAGGGCCGGCAGGAGCACATCGAGCAGTCCCGAATCCTGGGTGGAGGTGGTGGTGGACATCTTGATCACCTTGTCTTCGGCCTGGGCCGGGACGGCTAGGCACAGGGCCAGCATCAGACTGCCGAACAGTTGCGATTTTTTCATGGGGTACGTTCTCCTTATGGGTTGTGCTTGCCGGCGGAGCCTTGCTCCGCCGTCTTGTTGTTGCTTACGGCTGTTCCTGGAACACGATTTTTCCGGACAGACTCAGATCGTAGCCCGGGATGGCGCGGCCGAGTTCTTTGAACCCCTCTCCCTGCAGCAGACCGAAGAAGGCTTGGATCGCTTGCTCGAAAAAGACGTCCCTGGACACGAGCAGATCGAACCGCTCCCAGCGCAGGGGCAGGAAGTCGAGATCCAGGGCCCCGGCCACGGCCTCTATGGCCGGGCCGACGTCGGCGCGACCGGCCAGGATCTCGAGCCCCACGTCCATGTGTCGCGCCACCTCACGGCCGTAGCCAGTGATCTTGTCGCCGCGGATGCCCGCCTTCTGCAACTCGCGATCAAGCAGCAGGCGGGTACCGGTGCCAAGCGATCGGTTGACCAGGCGGAGGCCGGGTCGGCCCAGGTCGGCCACCGACTGGATGGCCAGCGGATTGTTG
>CAZFPV010000361.1:0-2585 GCA_964521155.1 uncultured Desulfobulbus sp.
GTCCTGACCGCCTGTCCAAACGGCTCCCTGCCCGCTTTCCGGCTGGCCGGTCTGTGTCTGTTGCACCGCGTTCATGGGGAAAACCAGGTCGGTTTATGCACAATCCTCAATGAAAAAAGGCCCGGAGAACCCGGGCTTCACCCCTGCCGAGGTCCTGGTTCGCCGTGGCCATTGTCGGTCATTTTGCCCAAAAAGGCTTGCGAAAATTCCTACAATTCGACGTGACTGCCCAGTTCAACCACCCGATCCGGGGGCAGCTTGAAAAACGAGGTGGCGTTCCAGGCGTTGCGCGACAGGTAGATAAACAGGTGCTTGCGCCAGCGGGCCAGGGGCGCGCTGCCGGTTGCAGACAGGGTCTCGCGGCCGAGGTAGAAGGAGGTGGAATAGACGTCGACCGGCAGGCCCTTGGCCGCGACCAGACGGAGAATCTCCGGCATGTCCGGACTTTCCATGAAGCCATACTGCGCTGTGACCCGGTAGAAGCCCTGGCCGAGCGGTTCGACCCGCACCCGGTTCTCGGCGACCACGGACGGCGTCTCCGTTGACAGGATGGAGAGGATAATCACCCGCTCGTGCAGGGCCTCGTTATGTTTGAAATGGTGCAGCAGGGTGTGGGGAATGCCGTCGGGCGAGATGGACATGAATACCGCGGCGCCTGATATCCGCTGCGGCTTATAATCGGCTATATCCTTGAGAAAAACCTCCGCCGGGATCTTCATCAGGCTGTAATGCCTGGCCAGGATGGCCCGGCCGTCGCGCCAGGTGACCATCATGGTCAGGAGCGACAGGGCAATCAGTATCGTGATCCAGCCGCCGTCGACGATTTTCAGCAGATTGGCTCCAAGGAAAGCGCAGTCGAGCAGCAGAAAGAGGGCCAGCAGCAGGCCGCCCTGCCACAGCGGCCAGCGCCATCGGACCCGGGTCACCTGAAAAAAGAGGAAGGAGGTGATGGCCATGGTGGCAGTGACGGCGATGCCGTAGGCCGCGGCCAGCCTGGTCGATTCCTTGAAGGCGAGGACCAGGGACAGGCAGGCCAGCATCAGCATCCAGTTGACCGTGGGCATGTAGATCTGGCCACGGGTCCGCTCCGAGGTGTGAATGATGCGCATGCGGGGTGAAAACCCGAGTTGGATGGCCTGCTGGGTCAGGGAGTAGACGCCGGAGATCATGGCCTGGGAGGCGATGATGGTGGCCGTGGTGGAGAGGATGACCATGGGGATGAGCATCGACGCCGGCACCAGCGCGTAAAATGGGTTGACGTTGACCAAATGCGGCTGCTCAAGCAGGAGCGCTCCCTGGCCGTAGTAGTTGAGCACCAGGCCAGGCAGCACCGCGCCGTACCAGCTGAGGCGCACGGGCAGGCGGCCGAAATGGCCCATGTCGGCATAGAGCGCCTCACCGCCGGTGATGCACAGCACCACCGCCCCCAGAACCAGATACCCGTGCCCCTGGTTGATCTGGAAAAAGGTCAGGGCATGGTACGGGTTGAGCGCGGCCAGGATGGTCGGATTGGCGATAATGGCGCGCAGGCCAAGACCGCCCAGCACCAGGAACCAGGCCACCATGATCGGCCCGAACAGGGCGCCGATGCGGGCCGTGCCGTATTGCTGGATGAAAAAGAGGCCAAACAGCACCAGGCAGGTCAGGGGCACCACATACGGGGCAGCGGCATCGGTGGCCATGTTCAGCCCTTCGATGGCCGAAAGCACGGAAATGGCCGGGGTGATAACCCCGTCGCCGTAGAGCAGGGCCGCGCCCAGGACGGCGAGCAGGGACAGGGCCGACCAGGCCCTGCCGTTGATGCGCGTGCCCTGGAGCATGGCCAGCAGTGCGTAGATGCCTCCTTCCCCGCGGTTGTCGGCGCGCAGGATGAAGACCACGTACTTCAGGCCGACCACCAGGACCAGTGACCAGAACACCAGCGACAGGATGCCCAGGACGTTGGCCGGCGTCGGCGCCACCCCATGTGCGCCGGCAAAACATTCCTTGATAGTGTACAGCGGGCTGGTGCCGATGTCGCCATAGATGATCCCGAGGGCGGCCATGGCTAGCAGCGGAACCTCTTTGCGGCAATGGATGCGGAGGTCAAGGGCCGGGCGTTCGCCCACCGTTCCTTCCGAGTGCATATATTTCGTCTCCGATCCGTGGGGCGGGACAGTGGACCGGAACGATACGCCCGGACCATCCGTGTGCCCAGGCCGCGCACGGGGCGCTCGTGCCTGAACTGCCTTGGAAGATAACAGAAACGGCGTCAAGATGGGGTCAAGAAGGGGGCCAATGATGTCAAGATTGTATCAAGAAGGCCGGTGGCGCGGATTCAATCCGAAAACAGCAGGAGAATGGCAAGGGTTGATCGTTCCCATGCTCCAGCGTGGGAACACAGACCCGACGCTCCCGCGTCAGCGATGCGACGGAGAACGCTGAAGGCCATGAGGCTCTCCGGCAACCGCGGACCCCCGATCCACCAGAGCATTGCCGGGTTTGGAGCACACGACGTTGTCTCGAACAAACGGGTTAATCGGAGCCGGCTCACGGCGCCGGGTACAACAGGACGCAGGAGCGTCCAAGACCCGTTCCCACGCTGG
>CAZFPV010000362.1:0-2572 GCA_964521155.1 uncultured Desulfobulbus sp.
GAACCGAGGTGGAGATGGTGGCCACCACCTCGTTGACGCTGTTGATGATGCGGGAGATCTGGTTGATTTCCTCCACCGTCGACCGGGTGGTCGACTGGACGCCCTCGATCTGGTTCTTGATGTTCATGGTGGCGGAAGCGGTTTGCTTGGCCAACTCCTTGATCTCGTTGGCGACCACGGCAAACCCCTTGCCCGCCTCACCGGCCCGGGCCGCTTCGATGGTGGCGTTCAGCGCCAGCAGGTTGGTCTGTTCCGAGATCTCGGTGATGGCCTCGGTCACCTTGTTGATCGCCTGGGCGGCCTGGCCGAGTTCGGCCATCTTACCGGAGGTGCTGGCGGACTGTCGCACCGCCGTCTCGGTGATGGAATGGGCCTGTTCCGCGTTCTGAGCGATGTTGTTGATGGTCGCGGTCATCTCCTCGGCGGCGCTGGCCACCATGTTGGTGTTGGTGGTGGACTGCTCCATGGCGGCGGCGACGTTGGTGAGGTTGACGCTCATCTCTTCCGCGGCCGTGGCCACATTGTTGGCCCGGGCCGACGTCTGCTCAGCGTTATTTGACAGCGCCGAGGCGACATTCGACAACTCGGTGATGGAAAGATTGACCTCCTTGGTGTTGTCACTGATCTTGGCGATCATCTGCTGCAATTTTTCGATGAAGATGTTGAACCACTTGGCCAGTTCGCCCACCTCGTCCTTGCTGGCAATGGCCAGCCGCATGGTCAGGTCGCCCTCGCCCTGGGCAATGTCCTTCAGCCCGGCAATGGCCCGGTTGATGGGCCGGATGATCGAGGTGGCGGCAAGGAAGACCAAGAGCGTCGCCAGAGCGACGGCCACCAGGGTAATCAGGCCGATGGAGTTGCGCAGGGAGACCACCGGCGCCAGGAACTCACTGGCGTCCTGGGTGGCGGCCACGCTCCATCCCTGCAGCGGCACCGGCGCATAACCGGCCACCTTGGGAAGGTTGTTGAAGACGTAAGAGTCGGCGCTGTTCTGTCCGGCGAGCATGTTCTTGGTGATGGTCTCCATCCCCTTCAGGGTCTTCAGGTCAAGATTGAGGATATGCTTGGCCACCGGATGGGAGATGATGATCCCGGCGCTGTTTGCCATGAAGCAGTAGCCGGTTGTGCCGATCTTCTTGGAGGTGATCAGGTCGGTGAGCATGGACATATTCAGCACCGCCCCGAAGACCCCGGCAAAGGCGCCGTTGTCGGTGAAAACGGGGGCAATGAGCCACAACACCGGTTCGTTGGAAGCCTTGGAGAGGACCACCTCGCTGCTGACCGCTTTTTTGTCTGCCCTGGCTTTGGCAAACAACGGCATCTGGCCAATATTCGTGCCTTCCAGTTCATTTGCATTGGCCTTGGCATCGGCATAGACAGCGCCGCTGGCTTCGGTGAGAAAGATGGCGGCATAGTTGCCGCGGATGGCTTCATACCGCTTCTTCAGATCCGCCTGGATGGTGGCGACGGCATCCGCAGCCCCGGACAGGCCCTTGACTGCCACTGCATCGGCTGCCAACTTCACCTGGGTGCGGCCCGCAAAGGCCGCGGCAAACTTCAGTTCGCCATCAAGCGTTGCTGATATCTGGCTGGCCTTGCCTTCGGCGATGGACTGGGCATTGGCCTTGCTGAGCGCGGTAATGGCCTTGGCAGAATTGCTGGTGGCTATATAGCCTGTCACCGCCATGGGAATAAGGACAATCAGTATCCCGCCGACTATGAGTTTGAAACGAATTGATGAAAAATTCACGGTATTCTCCTTGCTGCATTGGAACTGAAAATCTGTGTGCGCTGCCCTGGGCGAGCCTGCTCACGTGCCTGAATCCCGATTGTGTAATGCGAGATTCATTCTTCTTTTTTCCCAGTATAGGGGGCCATTGCGGAGAAAGTCAAAAGAAAGGGACAAAAAAGTATGGGTAAATTTGCCTATATTCGCAGGCGGGTACCACGTCTGCTGGTTGGAAAAAATGCAAATGTGGTTCAGTTTGATGGAAGAACGGGAAGCTGTTGCCCACAGGACTCGGTTGCAGCGTGCCGAACCGATGTGTCGTCTGGTCAGCAGATCAGGCTGGCAATACGCAGGGCGACTTCTTCCTGGTCGATACCGTCGCAGGGGATGGTCAACTGGGCATAGCGGCGGTAGAGGATCTGCCGCTCGACGAACAGATCCTGGAAGGTCTGGTGGGGCCCCTTGGCGATGCCACGGGTCTCGAAGTTGCGGATGCGGCGGGTGATTTCTTCGAAGGAGACCTCGAGGAAAACGATGGTGGACATCGACCCCAGGTGGGCCATGGCCCGCTCGCTGTAGGCGGCGCTGCCGCCGGTGGCGATGACGTGGCGGTTGACGTTGAGCTTGCAGATCTCTTCTTCCTCGATGGCGCGCAGGGCGAGGTGGCCGGATTCGTCGAGGATCTGCTGCAGCGATTTGCCCTGGTTGATCTGGATGAGCACATCGGTGTCAATGAAGCCAAGCGACAGGTTCTTGGCCAGGATAATGCCGATGGTGCTCTTGCCCGCGCCGGGCATGCCGATCAGGGTCAGGTTGGAGAGCATTTGGGGCTCCGTTGGGGAA
>CAZFPV010000363.1:0-2566 GCA_964521155.1 uncultured Desulfobulbus sp.
GTCAATGCGGTCTCGTTGTCCAGCAGGCAGGAGAGCAGCTGCATCGCAGGTTCTGCCTCGCCCTCGGGCAGGGCGACGATCGTACCCGGCCGGCTCATGGCCTGGAGTACGGCGCGAAAGGCTGCGTGCCCCTGTTCGATGGTCGTGGTCGGCATGGTCAGGCTCCGGGCATGAGGTCAAAATTGACTCTGGTGGCGGCGATCAGTGCCTTGTCCTGGTTGGTTTTAGCCCTCTGCAGATCAGCTTCCTCGGCAAGGAAGGCAGCGATCCAGGTCCGCGCCGGTTCCGTCCGGCCGCAACGGTAAAGGGCATCCACAGCAGCCTTGGCCAGGGCGCGGCGGGGATCCTCGCCCAGTACCATGCCATGGCCCTCGCAACCGTGCAGGCTGACCTGGGCCTCTGTGGCCAGGGCCTCGCCGGGATGAAAGGCAACGCCAAAACTGTCGTACACGGTGAGCATCACCAGACCGGCGCGCGGCGGCAGGGTGATTTCCAGGTCCAGCCCAGCCAGCAACGTCAGCAGCCGTTCGAGCCGCTCTGGGTCCATGGCGTTGACCAGCACGGCTGCCTCGGTCGCAATCATGGTCGTGCCTCCGCGGCAGCATGGTTCAACGTCGTCGGGCCATGGTCCGTTGTTGCTCCGGCCAGATCAAGGCGGAAGCTGTAACCATGGCGGGCAAACCCCAACCGCTCGTAGAAACGATGGGCCGCCTCGCGGGCCCGGTTGCTGCTGAGCATGATCTTGTAGCAGCCTCGCTGGCGCGCCAGCACCGCCGCATGGGCCATCATCATGCCGCCCAGCCCCTGGCCGCGCAGGCCTTCGGCCACCACCACATCCTCAACAATGGCCGAAGGCGCGCCCAGATGGCCGAGATTGTCCATGATCAGCAGGCCGAACACCCCGACCACCTGCTCGCCCATCTGGGCGACATGGAGACGATACTCGGGGCAGGTGTGGATGCGGGCAAAGATCCGCCGAGCTGCCTCCAGATCCAGAACCCGGCCGTCGTCCTGACCCAGCTGGCGGTACAGTTCAAGAATGGCGGGCAGGTCGGCTGTGGTCGCCTCGCGCATGTGTGCTTCCATTGGCATGGTGGTGTCCGGTTGTTGATTCAGGTGTATTTGTCGCGGATAACCGCGCTGATTCGGTCGATGATCGCCACGGTGACGACGATGATGACCAGAATGGCGGTGACGTCGTGGTTCTCGTAGCTGCGCAGCTTGTCGAAGAGATACACGCCGATGCCGCCGGCGCCGGTGAAGCCGAGGATGGTGGCCGAGCGGACGTCCGACTCGAAGCGGTACAGGGTCATGGAGACGAAAAAGGGGGTGATCTGCGGCAACACCGCGTAGCTGATGACCTTGACGAATCCAGCGCCAGTGGCGGTGAGGGCGTCTATGGGCTCCTGCTGCACGCCCTCGATTCCCTCGGAGAAGAGCTTGATCAACACTCCGGCGGTGTGTATCCCCAGGGCGAGGATGCCGGGCATGGGCCCCAGGCCGACGGCGGAGACGAACAGCAGCGCCCAGATAATCTCATTGATCGAGCGGCTGAGGTTAGCCATGAACCGCACTCCGGTGTAGATGGCATGCTTGAGCAGTCGCCGTGCCCCCCGTTCGCCGGGGATGATGATCGCGAGCGTGTTGCGCGAGGCAAAAAACGAGAGCGGGAAGGCGATGGCGATCGAAAGCATCAGCGCCAGGATGGCCATCTGCACTGTCTCCAGCATCGACAGCAGATACTTGACCAAGCGACCGCTGTTCGCGGTTGGCGGAAAGAAACCGCTGTCCTTGATGGCCGGGTTGCCAGCCACGTAGTTGACCATGTTCTCCCAGCCCTGGAGCAGGGCCCCCAGGCTCATCTCCGTGGAACGCCAGCACCAGGCCATCAGCGCCAGGGCTGCCAGCGTGGTCAGGATCGAGGCGGGGGCAAAGGGGTTGGTCTGGCGCTTGATGTCGTCGAGTTGCATGGGAGGAGGCCAGGGAGGCGTTGCCGCGATGAACCGCTTGTCCGTCGGCGCCATCTTCGGCCCGATTGGCCGAAGGTGGCGCCCAACGAGGGATCCGGCGTTATTTACCAAGCTGCTTCTTGACTTCGATCTGATCGCGGATCGGGTTGTAGGCCGCGTCGGTGGTGGCCTCATAGCCTTTCAGCTTGAGCGCCTTGAGACCGTCGGCGTCCTTGTAGCCGACAAAGGCCTCTTTCAGCGCCTTCTTCAGCGATTCGGGCAGGTCCTTGCGATAGGCCATGGGCGAGCCCGGGATCAGCTCCGAGGTCCAGAGAACGCGGAAATCCTTTTTGGCCTCCCACTGCTTGCCGTCGCCACGCTTCAGATCGAGATCGTTGGTCGAGGCCAGATCCACCTTGCCCGACTTGACGGCCAGGATCGAGGCCTCGTGGCTGCCGGAGTAGATCACCTTGGAGAAGTACTTCTCCGGGTCGATTTTCATGGTCTTGACGAAGTGCACGGTCGGGACCAGGGTGCCGCTGGTCGAATTAGGGTCGGTGAAAGCCCAGATCTTGCCCTTGGCCTCGTCCATGTTCTTGATGGCCGAGTCGCTCTTG
>CAZFPV010000364.1:0-2557 GCA_964521155.1 uncultured Desulfobulbus sp.
GCCAGGAGTTCCAGGATGGTGAATTCCGAGGCGGTGAGGTGGATCGTCTCGCCGTTGACCTTGACCTCGTGCCGGCCGGGGTGAATCTCCATGCCGTGGCGGGCGATGACGGTCGCAGCGGCGTCCTGCTTGGCGCCGGGTTCAGGGGTCCGGCGCAGGGCTGCCTCGATGCGGGCGATCAGCACCCGCGGGCTGAACGGCTTGGTGACATAGTCATCGGCGGCGAATTCCAGGCCGCGGACGATGTCGTCCTCCTCGCTCTTGGCGGTGAGCATGATGATCGGCAGATCTTTTGTTTTCTCCTGGGTCCGCACCGCCTGGCAGACCTCGTTGCCGTCCTTGCCGGGCAGCATCAGGTCGAGCACCATGGCGTCGATCTGCTCGCGGGCCAGGATCTGCAGCGCCTCTTCGCCGGTGTCGGCGCAGGTGACGTTGAATCCGGCCTTGATCAGGTTGTAACTGACAAGCTGTTGGATGTCGGTGTCGTCCTCGACAACCAGGATGCCTGGTTTCTTCACTCGGTTCTCCCCCATGAATTAGTGACTCTCATCTCGGCGCAATGTTATGCCGCCCCCACGGGGTTGCAAGAAAAAAAGCCCGTACTAACGCTATCCTCATACGATCCTAACGACCCAATAACGAATCGCCGGTACAGATATGGTGAAACAGTGCGCCTGGCCCCCTTTTGCCCCCAACACGACGGAGGACCCCCGTGAGCAGACATATGCATTTTCACCGTGAGATCGACCAACTCAAGAAACTGATCCTCAAGATGGGCACCGTGGCCGAAGACCGGCTGCGCCGCGCCTGCGCCATCCTCGAGACCAGGGACGAGGAGGAGGCGCGCCGGATCATGACCGCTGACTGGGAGATCGACGACATGGAGATTCGGGTGGAAGAGGAGTGCCTGAAGATCCTGGCCCTGCACCAGCCGGTGGCCCGCGACCTGCGGCTGATCGTCGCAGTTATCAAGATCAACACTGAACTGGAGCGGATCGCCGACATCGCGGTCAACATCGCCAAGCGGGTCATCACCATCCAGCGAAACCAGGGCACAGGCTTTGCCACCGTGGTCGATTACCAGCCCATGGCGGTCAAGGTGCTGGAGATGGTCAAAGCCAGCCTGGATGCACTGGTCACCGAGGACGCGGCCCTGGCGCGACGGGTCTTTCTCATGGACGAGGAGGTCAACCGGTTGCGCGACCAGGCCTACAAGACCGTGCTCGCGGAGATTGCCGACCAGCGGAGCAACGCCGCCTGCCTGATCAACCTCTACCTTATCGCCCGCCATCTGGAGCGCATCGGCGACCGCTCGGCTAACATCGCCGAGGAGGTCATCTATCTGGTGGAAGGCGAGATCGTCCGCAGCAGCGAGGATAACCTGTAACGGGGGCAGGTGAGGGCGGTTCCCGCTGGTCTGCTTGCGGGCGGAACCGCCTTAAAAGATATGGTTGCCCAGACAGGTGCCGGTCTCGAGAGCGGCCCGGATCCAGGGGTGATCGAGCGGCACCCGCTTGCGCTTGCCCACCACCTCTTCCAGTGGCACCAGTTTGGTCGACTCTCCCTTGACCGCGATCATGCAGCCGAACCGGCGCTCGTCAATGGCCTCGACGCAGGCCGTGCCCAGCCGGGTGGCCAGGATGCGGTCAGCGGCCGTGGGCGTGCCGCCGCGCTGCAGATGTCCCAAGATTGTCACCCGGCTCTCCAGCCCGGTCAGCGTCTCCAACTGCCCTGAAAGCCGCAGGGTGTTGGTGGCGTGATTGATGCGAAAGGCCTCCAGGGAGGCGCCGATCTTCTTCTGCCGCTTCTCGTCTTTTGCCGCGAGTTTCTTCTCCTGCAGATCCGCCAGTTCCCTGGCGTCCTCCTGCGACAACGCCCCCTCGGACACGGCCACGATACTGAAATTCTTGCCCCGGTGCCGCCGCCGGCGGATGGCGTCGGCCACCTGCTTGACGTCGTAGGGGATCTCCGGGATGAGGATGACGTCGGCGCCGCTGGCCAGGCCGGCGCCCAGCCCCAACCAGCCGGTGTTGTGCCCCATGATCTCGACCACGATGATGCGGTGATGGCTGTGGGCCGTGCTGTGCAGCCGGTCGATGGCGTCGGTGGCGATCGACAGGGCGGTGTCGAAGCCGAAGGTGATGTCGGTCATGGCGACGTCGTTGTCGATGGTCTTGGGCAGGGTGACCACGTTCAGGCCCTTTTGCGCCAGCCGCCAGGCATTCTTCTGGGTACCGCCGCCGCCTATGCAGACCAGGGCCTCCAGGTTGTGACGATGGTAGTTGTCGAGCATCACCTCGGTCATGTCCTGCACCTTGGAGCCCACCGGCATGCGGTGCGGCTTGTCGCGGCTGGTGCCGAGGATGGTCCCGCCCAGGGTGAGAATGCCGGAGAGAATCTGCCCCTCGAGCAGGACGGTGCGGTTCTCCATCAGGCCGCGAAAGCCGTCGCGAAAGCCGATCACCTGCATGTTGTAGGCGTTATTGGCGCTTTTGCCGATGGCCCGGATGGCGGCGTTGAGCCCGGGACTGTCGCCGCCGGCGGTGAGGATGCCGAT
>CAZFPV010000365.1:0-2536 GCA_964521155.1 uncultured Desulfobulbus sp.
GGTAGGTGGTTGTCTGCGCTGCGCTCATCATGCCCTCCTCTCGGTGGTGACAAAACGGGTCAGATCCTCGACTGCTTCCCAGGCGCCGGCTTCGGCAAAGGCCACTGCGGCCTCGACCTCGGCCGCCACCTCCTGTTCGAGCGTGGCCCGGTCGGCCTCGCTGAACGCACCGGCCTCGGTCAGACGGCCAGCCAGCAATTCGATCGGGTCGCGCTGCTTCCACTGTTCCACCTCCTCCCGGGTGCGGTACAGTTCGGTGTCGAACATCGAGTGTGGTCGAAAGCGGTAGGTGCGGCATTCGAGCAGATAGGGGCCGTTGCCCTGGCGGGCGTGGTCAACGGCGGCACTGGCTGCAGCCTCCACCGCCAGAACATCCATGCCGTCCACCGCTGCCGAAGCCATGCCATAGGCGGCGGCCTTGGAGGCAATATCCTGGTTGGCCTCGGTGTAGCGCAGGGCGGTGCCCATGGCGTACAGATTGTTTTCGCACACAAAGAGCACCGGCAACTTCCACAGGGCGGCCAGATTCATGGCCTCGTGGAAATCGCCCTCGGCCACGGCGCCGTCGCCGAAAAAACAGCTGGTGACGCGCTTGCGGCCCTGCATGGCGTCGGCCAGGGCCAAACCCACCGCCAGCGGCAGACCGCCGCCGACAATGGCGTTGCCGCCGTAGAACCGCGTGGCCGCGTCAAAGAGATGCATCGAGCCGCCCCGGCCCCGGCAGCAGCCCTCCACCTTGCCGTACATCTCGGCCATGATGGACCCTGCGCTCATGCCGCGCGCCAGGGCCTGGCCATGCTCGCGGTAGGTGGCCACCACCGCATCCTCGGGGCCGAGCGCCGCCATGACCCCCACAGCCACCGCCTCCTCGCCGATGTAGAGGTGGAGAAAGCCGCGGATTTTCATCGCGCTGTACAGTTCGGCCGATTTTTCCTCGAAGCGGCGGATGAGCAGCATCTGCCGCAGGTGTCGCAATGCCTGTTCCCTGTTCAGTCCATTCATGATTCGCTCCCTTCCAGGGTGGAGGTGTCGCCGATGGGCAGGCCCAGTTCGCGGGCCTTGAGCAGGCGGCGCATGATCTTGCCGCTGCGGGTCTTGGGCAGGTTGTCAATGAATTCCAACTCCTTGGGCGCCACTGCCGAGCCGAGCCGGGTACGGCCGAAGCCGATCAGTTCCTGCTGCAGCGCCTCGTTGGCGACAAACCCGGGTTTGAGCACCACAAAGACCTTGACGAGCTCACCGATGGTCGGCTCGGGCTTGCCGATCACCCCTGCCTCGGCCACTGCCGGATGCTCCATCAGACTGCTCTCCACCTCAAACGGCCCGACCATGTGGCCGGCGGTCTTGATGATGTCGTCGGCCCGACCAACAAACCAGTAATAGCCGTCCGCGTCCCGCCGGGCGAGATCGCCGGTCAGGTACCAGTCGCCGACAAAGCATTTGCGATAGCGCTCCTCGTCGTGGAGATAGGCGCGGAACATGGAAGGCCAGCCGCGCCGCAAGGCCAGTTCACCCTCCACCTCCGGCCCTTCGATCCGCACCGTATCGGCGTCAACACGGGTGACGATGGCCGCCTCGATCCCGGGCAGGGGCTTGCCCATGGATCCTGGGCGGATCTCCAGGGCCGCATAGTTGGCGACCATGATGCCGCCGGTCTCGGTCTGCCACCAGTTGTCATGGATCGGCAGGCCAAGGACCCGCTGCCCCCACAGCACCGCCTCCGGATTGAGTGGTTCGCCGACGCTGTGCACCAGACGCAGGGCGGAGAGGTCAAAACCCCGGGGCAACGTTTCGGGCGCACGCATCAGCATCCGGATTGCGGTCGGCGCCGTGTACCAGACCGTGACCCGCTGCTCCTCGAGGATTCGGTACCAGCGCTCGGCATCGAACTCAGCCTCGTCGACAATGGTGGTGACCCCTTGGAGCAGGGGGGCGATGATGCCGTAAGAGGTGCCGGTCACCCAGCCGGGATCGGCGGTGCACCAGAAGATGTCGTTCGGGTGGAGGTCAAGCACATACCGGCCAGTGATGAAATGGGTGAGCACGGCGTTGTGGACATGGACCGCGCCCTTGGGCATACCGGTGGTACCGCTGGTGAAATGGAGGATGGCCCTATCCTCCGGATCAGTGGGAGGAATGGTGAACTGCTCAGAACAACCCTGCAGCAGGGGTGCAAGGGCACGCACCCGCTCATCGAGGTCTGCGTCCACATCGACCAGGAGGATACAGCGCAATTCCGGCAGCCGGTCGAGCAACGGCTTGATTTTTTTCTTGTATTGTCGTTCGGTGGCGACCAGCACCCGGGCATTGCCGCGTTCCAGTCGCTGGGCTATGGGTTCAGGGCCAAATGCGGCAAACAGCGGACAGAAGACGGCGCGATACTTGAGGGCGCCAAAGAAGGCGGCGTACAGCAGCAGACTGCGGCCAGCCAACCAGAAGACCCGTTCGCCCGGCAGAACGCCCACCTGGCCGAGCAGGTGGGCAAACTGGTTGCTGCGCCCCCGCAGTTCCCCGTAGGTCAGCGGCGTGATGGCGC
>CAZFPV010000366.1:0-2516 GCA_964521155.1 uncultured Desulfobulbus sp.
GCGACAAGTTTGTCAAGGCGGCCGAAGAGGCCAGCAGCCAGAAACCGGTGGTCATCCTCAAGGCAGGCACCACCAATGCCGGTTCCAGGGCCGCAGCCAACCACACCGGCGTGCTCGCCGGCAAGGACACCGCCTACGGTGCGGCCTTCAAGCGGGCCGGCATCTGCCGCGCCGACAGTTTCGAGGCCCTGTTCGACTACGCCACCGCCCTGGCTCTGCAGCCTACGCCGCGCGGCGACCGGGTGCTGATCATCACCAATTCCGGCGGCTCCGGCACCATGGCCGCGGACGCGGTGGAAAAGGCAGGCATGACGGTGACGCCGCTCAATGCCGGACTGAGGGCAACGCTGCGCGAGCGGATGCCCGCCGCCGCCTTTATCGACAATCCCATCGACATCTCCGCCGACGCCGAGCCCCGTCATTACGCCGCCGCCATCGACATCGCCGTGGCCGACGGCGCCATCGACGCCATCCTGGTGGTATTGGCGCCCCAGTACATGACCGAACCGGCGGGCACGGTGCGGGCAATCGTTGCCCACCTCGACGAGACCGTGCCGGTGCTGGCCTCGTTCCTCGGCGGCTCGGACATCATGCCCTCGCGCAAGGAGCTGGCGGCCGCCGGCCTGCCGTTCTACGACTCGCCTGAACGCGCTGTCAACGCGCTCAAGGCCATGCACGAGTATGGAGTGTGGAAGAACCGGCCAGCCCGCCACGTAGTCCGCTTTCCGGTCAACCGCCGCCGGGTCGAACGCATCATCGCCCGCAGGCAGCGCACTAACCGGCTACGCCTGGGCGAGGTCAAGTCCAAGGACATCCTCAAGGCCTACGGCTTTCAAATCCTGGAGGGCCGGCTCACCACCTCGCCCGAGGAGGCGGTGGAAATCGCCCGTTTCATCGGCTTTCCGGTGGCGCTGAAGATCATTTCGCCCAGCATTGTCCACAAGTCCGACCTGGGCGGCGTTCGTCTCAACCTGGGTTCGGCCCAGGAAGTGGCCGACGCCTTTGACCTGATGATGCTGCGCATCAACAAACACGCGCCCAATGCCATCATCGGCGGCATCTATGTCGAGAAGATGGCGGAGAAGGGGTTAGAGGTGATCATCGGCATGACCCGCGACCCGCAGTTTGGGCCGATGCTGATGTTCGGTCTGGGCGGCATCTTCGTCGAGGTGATGAAGGACGTCACCTTCCACCTGGCGCCGATTACCGAGACCGAGGCTATCCAGATGCTGCAGTCCACCCGATCGTACGAACTGCTCCAGGGCAAGCGCGGTCTCAAGGAGGTTGACCTGAAGGCCATCGCCGTGGCCCTGCAGCGCATCAGCCAGCTGACCACCGACTTTCCCCAGATCCTCGACCTGGACATCAACCCCCTGATTGTCGGCGAGATCGGCAACGAACCGGTGGTGGTCGACGCCCGCATGACCTTTGCGCCGCTCATCGAGCAGGCATAAGCCGCATGGCACTGCTTTGGCCAACGAATCACAAGGAGCGCGTATGAACTACGAGCAAAACTGGCAGGAAATCTATGCGGATATGATCGCCACCCCGGTGCAGGCGCTCAGTCACCTCAAGAGCGGGCAACGGGTCTTCATCGGCACCGGCTGCGGCGCCCCGCAGGACCTGATCGCGGCCATGACCGGCCGGGCCCGATCGGTGTCCAACGTCGAGATCATCCAGCTGATCACCAAGGGTGACGCACCGTATGCGGACAAGAAGATGTCGGACAGCTTCGCCATCAACTCGTTCTTTATCAGCTCCAACATCCGCGATGTCATCCAGGAGGGGTTTGGCGACTATACCCCGATTCTGCTCTCCGACGTGCCCAAGCTGTTCAATTCCGGCAGCCTGCCCATTGACATCGCCCTGATCCAGGTGACCCCGCCCAATGCCCAGGGCCGAGTGAGCCTCGGCATCTCCGTGGATATCACCCGCAGCGCCATCGACAATGCCTCGCTGGTGATCGCCGAGGTCAACCCCAACATGCCCTGGACCCACGGCGATACCACGGTCGAGGTGTACGATCTCGACATCCTCGTGCCCGTGGACCGGCCCATTCTGGAAAGGGAACTGCATCCCTCCAACGAGACCAGCCGCAAGATCGCCCGCACCGCCGCCGCCCTGATCCCCAACGGCTCGACCATCGAGCTGGGGCTGGGGCGGGTGCCGGGCTACGGCCGCATCCCCCAGGTGGTGATGGAGTTTCTCCAGGATCGCAAGGACATCGGCTTTCACACCGAGATGATCTCCGATTCGATCATTCCCCTGATCGAGTCCGGGGCCGTGACCGGGGCGATGAAGTCCATCGACCGTGGCAAGATCACTGCCAGCTTCTGCATGGGCACAAAAAGACTGTACGACTATATCAACGACAACCCGCTGTTCAGTTTCCGGCCGACCGAATACATCAACGACGCCACGGTCATCGGCAAGCACAAACGGATGGTGGCAGTCAACATGGCGCTGGAGATCGACCTCACCGGGCAGGTCTGCTCCGACTCGGTGGGCGGCCGTTT